>JANXUO010000303.1 GCA_025356245.1 Hymenobacter sp. | reverse complement strand
CTGAGTCGTGACTATCATAACGATCCTACGCTAGTCACACGCAATTAGACCACCGCCAAAATAATTTTGTCTTGGTATAGCTACTCCGTAATAGTTTAGCCCAAAATCTAAGTATAACCCGCAGCTGTATTCTGGTAGTAGCCGTAGCGCATTGCGATTCTTTCGGCCGGAACTTTGTGATGGCGTGTCCCTGCGCTGCTTTTTGGTCCTCCATCATGGCATATGATATCCGTTTTGGTCCCTCTGCTCAGACCCCAGCGCAGCGCGCGTGGGTATTGGAGCAATTGCAGGCCGCCCTGCCCAGCCTGAAAACCAAAGCCACGGCTTATACCCGGCAGCAGTACGCCCGCTACGTGGCCGGCGAGCTAACCTGGGCGGATGTGCGCCAAGTCCTCAACGCCGCTTAATGATTCAAAACTGGGAGATTATAGTATCTGATAACAGTTTGCCCTCTAGCGATTTCACCTGTTTAATCTGAAACAGAAACTCTTGCGTAAACTTGTTGAGTAGGTAATCAGCGGCTCCCTGTTGCCCACCGTCGTGCATGCGCAAACCCACTTCACCTGGTACTCAGCCAGCGGGCCGTCCCGCTTCTTCGCCTGTTGGCAATGCCACCGGAATGGGCCTTGACGCGGACTCTTTACTGCAGCACTTGCCCTGGGGCGTAGTGGTGCTCGACGCGCACGGCACCGTGCTGCGCCTGAACGAGCAGATGGCCCGTTGGTGGGGCACTCCGCAGCAAGAGTTGCAAGGGAAACAACTGGCCCAACTGGGGGCCGGGGCGCTGCCCGCCAACCTGCTGCGCGCCTTGCAGACGGTAACGAGCGGCCCGCCACTGCCCCCCGGCGAGTTTTTCCTGCCCCAACCCCAGCAATGGATTGCCATGGCCAGTGCCCGCCAAGGCGACGACTGGGTGGTGTACTGGCAGGACGTAACGGCACAGAAGCAGCGCCAAGACGAGAATGAGAACCAGCAAGCGGCCAGCGACTCCTTGCTCCGGCGCACCGAAGCGGTGGCCCGCACCGGCAGCTACGAGTTGGAGCTGGCCATGGGACGGCTTCAGTTTTCCGATGGCCTGTACCGGCTGTTTGGGGAGGAGCCCGGCGCGTTCGAGCCCGACATCGCCCTCATCGACACCCGCTCGCACCCCGACGACGTGGCGGCGGTGCAGCAGGTGCTGGCGCGGGCTATCGCCGACGGGCAGCCCTACTGCTACCAGCGCCGCGTTTATCGCCCCGACGGGCAGCTGCGCACCCTGGAATGCCACGGCCGGGTGGAATGCGACGCGCTGGGCCAGCCCGCAAAGCTGTTGGGCCTGCTACAGGACGTGACCGAGCGCGAGCAGACAGCGCAGGAGTTGCGGCAAGCGCAGGACGAGCTGGCCCGGCGCGCCACCAACAATTACGAGGCGCTCTACAACTCGATGGACGAAGGCTTCTGCATCGTGGAAGTCCTCTTCGACGCAACGGAACGTCCTACTGATTACCGCTTCCTCGACGTGAACCCGGTGTTCGAAAAGCAAACTGGCTTGCGCGGGGCCCTGGGCAAAACCATTCGCGAGCTAGTGCCCGCCATCGAACCGCTGTGGGCCGACGTGTACGGCCGGGTGTCGCGCACCGGCGAGGCGAGGCGCTTCGAGGCGAACGTGGAGTCGATGAATCGCTGGTTCGACATCAATGCGTTTCCCATCGGCCCGCTTCCTGACCGGCACGTCGCGGTGCTTTTCACCGACATCACCGAGCGCAAGCGCACGGAGGAAGCCCTGCGCCAATCCGAGGCCCGCTACCGCTCCCTGTTCACCAATATGGAGCAGGGCTTTAGCCTCGTTGAAAAAGTAGCCACGCCCCCCCACGAGCCCAGCGACTACCGCTACCTGGTCGTGAACCCGGCGTTTGGGCGGCACACCGGCTTGGTCGTAGCGGCCGGCCAAACGATTCGGGAAATGATACCCGCCATCGAGCCCCACATCATGGCCATCTACGACGAGGTGGTGGCCAGCGGCAAGCCCCAGCGGTTTGAAGAATATGTGGCCGGGCTGAACTCGTGGTTTGAAGTGGAGGTGGTGCCGGAAGCGCAACCCGGCCACCTGGCAGTATTGTTCAGCAACGTGTCGGCGCGCCGCCGGGCCGCGCAAACTCTGCGGGAAAGCGCGGCCCGGCAAGCCTACTTGCTGGCCCTGAGCGACGCGCTGCGGTCCGTGGCCGACCCGGTGGCGGTGCAGGAAACGGTGACGCGCACGGCCCTGCACCACTTCGCGGTCGACCGCTGCTACTACGCCGAGATAGCCGGCGATGCGGTCACCATTCAGCGCGATGCGGCCCGGCCCGGCCTGCCCTCCGTGGCGAGACTGTATTCGCTCCGCGAGATGCCCCTCTTCGGCACGGTGTTGCGGGAAGGCAGCCCCGCGGTGGTGGCCGACGTGGCGGCCACGCCCGCGGTGGACGCCCCCCTCAAGCAGCTTTGCCGGGAATACCGCGTTCTGGCCTACCTCTCTGTGCCGGTTTTCCGTAACGGGGAGCTGGTTGGCATCCTGGGCCTCACTCAGGCCACCCCGCGGGCGTGGACCGCCCTGGAAGTGGCGCTGGTGCAGGAAACGGCCGAGCGCACCTGGGCCGCCGTGCAGCAGGCGCAGGCCGAAGAGGCCCTGCGCCAATCCGAGGAGCAGTTCCGCCTGCTCGTGACGGCCACCTCCGACACCGTGTACCGCATGAGCGCCGACTGGACGCAGATGGAGCAACTCATCGGCAAAAACTTTCTGGCCGATACCCCAAGCCCCTCCCGTACCTGGACGGATAGTTACATCCCGGCCGAGGACCTGACCCTGGTGCAGACTACCATTGCCGAGGCCATCCGCCACCAGCACCCGCTGGAGCTGGAGCACCGCGTGTGGCGGGCCGACGGCACCATCGGCTGGACTTATTCGCGGGCCATTCCGGTATTCGACGCGCGGGGTGAGCTCACGGGCTGGCTGGGCGCGGCCAACGACGTGAGCGCCCGCAAAGCGGCCGAGGAAGCCCTGCGGCTGTCGGAAGCCAAATACCGCACCCTGTTCGAAACCATGGACCAGGGCTTTGGCGTCGGGGAGGTGCTGCCCGCCGGGCCGGGCCGGGCGGCCGACTTTCGCTGGCTGGAAGTGAACCCCCAGGTGGAACGCCTGACCGGCATGCCCCAGGCCGCCTTGCTCGGCGGCGAAACCATGCGCGTCGTCATGCCGCAGCTGGAAGACATCTGGTACGAGCGCTACGAACGGGTAGCCCTGACCGGCGAGCCCGTTCGCTTCGAGCAGCATGCGCAGGTGCTGGGCCGCTGGTTCGACGTGTACGTCTATGCCCTGGACGGGCCGGCGCCGCACCGCATCGCCTTGTTATTCACTAATATTACCGCGCGCAAACAAGCGGAAGAAGAGTTGCGCCACGCCGAGGAGCGCTACCGCGAACGACTGGAACAGCAGGTGGCCGAGCGCACCCGGGCCCTGGGCGAAAGCCAGGCCCGGCTGCAGTCCGTGTTCGACTCCATCACCAACGCCGTGGCCCTGCTGCGGGTCGTGCACGACGGGGCGGGCGGCATCCTGGATTTCGAGTACGTGCTGGTCAACCCCGTCACGCAAGCCTACCACGGCAGTCAAAACCTAATTGGCCGGCGCTACCGCGACTTGCTCCGGGGGACGCAGCGCCAGGCGGCTTTCGAGCAATTGGCAGCAGTGGTCGAAACCGGCCGGCGCGCTGATTTTGAAGTGTTTGATGACTACGAAGGGCACAACCACTGGTTTCGGCTGGTGGGGGTGAAGGTGGATGATGGGGTGCTCTACACGGCCGAAGACATTACGCCCCGCAAGCTGCTGGAACAGGCGCAAACCAAGACCCTGGCGCTGCTTCAGCAGTCGGAAGCGGTGGCCGTGATGGGGAGTTGGGACTATGACCTAGGCACCCAGGAACTCATCTGGTCCGACGGTCTGTACCAGCTCCTGGGCCGACCCGTGGGCAGTGCCGTCAGGCCCCAATGCTTTCTCGACGTCGTGCTGGACGACGACCGGCCCAGTGCCGCGCGCCTGTTGCGCACCCTGACGGCCGGCACCAGCAGCTTCGACGCCCCGCTGCGCCTGCGCGTGGGCGACGCGGTGAAGACCGTGCGCTTCAAGGCCGTGCCAATACCCGACGCGCCAGGGACGCCGGTGCGCATGTTGGGCGTGTGCTTGGACGTGAGCGACGTGCAGCGCCTCGAAGCGGAAAACCTGGCCCTGAAGCTGGACCACCACAAGGAGCTGCTGCTGGCCATTCTGCAAGCGCAGGAAAACGAGCGTCAGCGCCTGGGCGAAGTGCTGCACAACGGCCTGGGCCAGGTGCTGTATGCCGCCAAGCTGCGCCTTGACCAGCTGGACACGCCCGCCCTGCACGCGCTGCCCGCCCTGGCCGGCCTGCACCAGCAAACCGTCCGCCTGCTGGCCGAAGCCATGCGCCAAAACCGCACGTTGGTGCACGAATTGGTACCCACGTCGCTTCTGAATTTTGGCCTCGCGGCCGCCGTGCGCGACGTCTGCCGGGACTTATCGACGCCGCAGCTGCGGATAGCCTGCCACGTCTGGGGCGAGGAACACGTGCTGCCACAGCCCGTACAAGTTACCTTCTTTCGGCTGGCGCAGGAGCTGGCCCACAACATTGTGCGGCACGCCGGGGCCAGCCAAGCCACGCTGGAGCTGGAAACCCTGCCCGGCGGGGTTAGCCTGCGGGCCGAAGACAACGGCCACGGCTTCGACCCGCTGACCGTGGCCGAGGGCTTGGGCCTGCGCACCGTGCGCCAGGCCGTGGCCCTACTCGGTGGCACCGTGACCGTAGACTCCTCGCCCGAATTCGGCACCCACGTTCGCCTGCGTATTCCCTTACCCTTGTTCACCTAGCCATGATTCGCGTTTTCATCGTCGACGACCATACCCTTATCCGCGACGGCCTGCGCACCCTGCTCGCCGCCGACCCCCTGTTTGAGGTGGTGGGCGAAGCCGGAAACGGGCAGGCGCTGCTCGACCAGCTGCCCACCGTGGCCACCGACGTGGTGCTGCTGGACCTGAACATGCCCGTACTCGACGGGCTGGCCACCACCCACCGCCTGCGGGCCGAGTACCCCGACCTGCGCATCCTGCTGCTTTCGATGATGACCCACGAGCGCACCATCGGCGAAGCCCTGGCGGCGGGGGCGCACGGCTACGTGCTCAAAAACGCCGATAAGTACGAGGTGGTCGCGGCGTTGCAGGGCGTAGCTTCCGGCAAGCGTTTTTTGTGCTCCGAAATCGGGCTGGGGCTGTTGGAAAAATTACTGCGCCAGGAATTTCACAACCCGGCCCTGGGCCCCGGCGTACCCCTGACGCACCGGGAGCGGGAAATTCTCCAGCTGGTGGCCAGCGGGCTTACGAACCAGGAAATCGCCGATAAGCTTTTTACCAGCAAGCGCACGGTGGAGTCGCACCGCCAAAACCTACTGGAAAAAACCGGCGTCAAAAACACCGCTGCGCTGGTAAAGTACGCCATGGAGCGGGGCCTGCTGCAACCCTGACGGGCCTGGTGCCCGGTGCCTGGCGCCGTCGGGTAGCTGGGCGAGGCACCCGTATTCCTACGGAGTCATAATATGGCATTTTACCCCTGCGAAACAAGTGCATATGCTGTGGCCTGCCATGTTGAGGGCCCGTTTTTTTGTAGTGGTGTTTGAGAGCCGTGTGCCAACAGTGTGAGCAGGTCGCGACCCGCCTCTGCCAGCGAGCCGTGACCCGCCAGCCTGGTAATTCACCCACTATTTTCCGTTGGTTTGTATGCTTATACACTCGCCTGATTTACCCGCCGGAACGGCTGCCGCCCCTACGCTAATGCCCGTGGCCGTGGCCGACCTAACGGCCAAGCAACTGGCCCATTTGCTGGTTGCACCGCCGGCGCAGCTGTTGCAGCTGCACCTGCGCGGGGCGTGCATCTGACTGAACAACGTGCATCCCGGCCTGCGCCGCTACTTGCAGCAGCTACACCTGCCTGCCCTGTTTCACTTAAGCGGGCAAGCGCAGCCAACCGGAGCCGTCTGCAAGCAGGCACAACCTTAACCTAAAAAATGCCCATGCCCATGTCTATGCCTGAAAAGACCCGCAAACATTACCGGGACATTGTCGTCATCGGTGCTTCGACCGGCGGGGTAGCAGCCCTGATGGAGCTGGTGAAAGCACTGCCGGCCGACTTTCCGGCCCCCATTTTTGTGGTGATGCACATGCCGGCCGATTCGCCGAGCCTGCTGCCGCAGCTGCTCAGCTCGGTGTCGGCCCTGAAAGCCCGGCACCCGCAAGACGGGGAAGTGGTGGAGGCGGGCGTCATTTACGTGGCCCGGCCCGACCACCACCTGTTGCTGGAGGGCAACCGGGTGCTGGTGACGCGGGGTCCGAAGGAAAACCGCTTCCGCCCGTCCATCGACGCGCTGTTTCGCTCGGCGGCGTACACCTACGGCCCGCGCGTGATTGGCGTGGTGCTCACCGGCTACCTCGACGACGGCACCTCCGGCCTCTGGAGTGTGCAGCGCATGGGCGGGGTGGCCGTGGTGCAGGAACCCAGCGACGCCGAGCAGCCCTCGATGCCCACCAACGCCCTGGAGTTTGTGGCGGCCGACTACGTGCTGCCCCTGGCCCAGCTGGGCGCCCTGCTCGGGCGCCTCACGCAGGAGCGCGCGCCGGCCAAAACCCGCCTGCCCGCCGCCGAGCTGGACCTGCTCACCGTCGAGTTCACCATTGCTAAGCAGGGCGGGGGTTTCGAGCTGGGCATCATCGACAAAGGCAAGCTCACGCCCTTTACCTGCCCCGACTGCCACGGCGCGCTCACGCAGCTCATCGAGGGCAAGCTGATTCGCTTCCGCTGCCACACGGGGCACGCCTACACCCTCAGCGCCCTGCTCAGCGAAGTCACCGAATCGGTCGAAAGCATGCTCTACCAGTCCATGCGCGGGCTGGAAGAAACCAAGATGCTGCTCCACAACATAGGCATGCACTTCGTTGAAAACGGGCAGGATAAAGTGGCCAACCTGTTCTTCAGCAAAGCCGACCAAACGGGGCAGCAGGCCCGCGTGGTGCACCAATCCATCCTGAAGCACGAGTCCCTCAGCGGCGACCTGCAGTTTGCCCGCAAGAAGCTGCCGTAAGCGGGGGTACCATCCGGCCCCACCGGGGTACCCTTCGGGGCCTGGCGCTGGCCACACGCGGGGCTACGGGCGGGCCCGGGTTGCCGGAAAGTGTTCCAGCAGCAGCTGGTCAATTTTGTCGCGGGTGAGGGGCTTGGCGAGGTAGCCGCTCACGGGCAGGTCGTGCAGGTGGTCCACATCGCGCGGGTTGAGGGAGGTGGTGAGCATGATGATGACCACGGCCGGGTTTTCGGCGGGCGGGCGCTGGGCGTAGGCCTGCAGGAACTCAAAACCGTTCATGCGCGGCATTTTCATGTCGAGCAAAATAAGGGTCGGGCAGGTGGACGTAACGGCGGGCACGCAACGGGCCTGCAGCAGGTCGAGCGCCTCCTGGCCGTTGCCGGCCACGAGGATGGTATCGGCAATGGCCATGCGCTTGAGCAGCATCTGGCTGAGGAAGTTGGTGGTGTCGTCGTCGTCAACGAGCAGGATGCAGGAAATAGCGGCCATGAGCGCACGAAGGAAAAGCGGGAGGGTTGGGGGTTAGGCAGCGGGGCCGGCGGCGTGGGGCAGGTGCACAAAAAAGGTGGTGCCCGCGCCCAGCTGGCTGTGCACGTCGATGCGCCCGCCAGCATTTTCGACCATGCGCTTGACCATGTACAGGCCAATGCCGGTGCCCTCGACGTGGTCGTGAAAGCGCTGAAACATGCCAAAGAGCCGGGGCAACTGGGCCGGGGCCAGGCCGAGGCCGTTGTCGTGCACTTCGAGTACGGTGTGGCCGTCCCGGACGTGGGCGCGCACGTCAACGTGCGGCGTGCGGTCGGGCGAGTGGTACTTAATGGCGTTGCTGAGCAGGTTGTACACCACCGAGCGCAGGTTTTTCGCGGCGAAGTGGACGGGCGGCGTGGCGGCCACCTCCACCACCAAGCGGGTGCCGGTTATCTCCAACAAGGTCAGTAAGTCCTGGCGCACGTCCTCGACCACGGCGGCCAGGTCCACGAGGGCGGCGGCCGGGGTGTGTTCTTTTTGCAGCTTCGATACTTCGGTGAGGTGGTCGATGGTGCGCTTGAAACGCTCCACGGCGTCGAGCATCCGGGTCAGGGTCGGGCCGATGGCCGCGTGCTGCACCACGGCGGCGGGCAGCTCCTCCTGCAAGACGTAGAGCAGGCCCTCGATGTTGGAGATGGGCGCTTTGAGGTCGTGCGAGGCGGTGTAGATGAAGTTGTCCAGGTCCACGTTGGTGCGCGTGAGCTGCTGGTTGGAGTGGGCCAGCTCGGCGTTGGACGCTTCGAGCTGCCCGTTGATGGCGGCCAGCTGGTTGTTGAGTTCCTCCACCCGCTGCCGGTCCCGGACCTGGGCCGTCACGTCGGTGCCCACCGCCGCCACGCTCGTCACGGCCCCGTCGGCGTCGCGTAGGGGCTGGTACACGTAGTTCAGGTACAGGGTTTGCACGGTGCCGTCGCGCAGCAACTGCGCGGGCACGCCCTCGGCCGCAAAGGCCTCGCCGCTCCGACGCACCCCGTCCAGCAGTTCCCGAAAGCCCTGGTCGCGGGCCTCGGGCAACGCCTCAAACACCGGGCGGCCCAATAGTTCGGCCGGGGTGCGGCCCCACAGCCGGGCCACCAGCGGGTTGGCCACCTCCACCACGTAGTTGGGCCCGCGCAGGATGCTGATGGCTACCGGGGCCTGCTCAAACAGGTCCTGCAATTGCTGGCGCTGGGTTTCGCGCTCCTGGCGGGCCAGCACCTGCTCCGTCACGTCGAAGGCGAAGACGGACACGCCGGCCACCGCGCCGTTTTCGCGGTAGGCCCGGTAGGTGATGTTGAAGTACACCGTGCGGGCGGGCTGGCCGGGGGCCGGGGCCAGCACGAAGGGCACGTCGGCCTCGGTGCGGGCTTCGCCGGTTTGGTACACCCCGTCCAGCACGGCCATAAAGCCCTGCGCTTGCAGCTCGGGCACGGCCACCGCCAGGTCGAAGCCCACCAGCTGGCGGCCGGGAAACACGGCCTGGTACGCTTGGTTGACGTATTCGACGCGGTGGCCGGGCGCGCGCAGCAGGGCAATCAGGGCCGACGTCTGCTCGAATACCTGGTAGAGGGTTTCGCGCTCCTGGGCCTGGTGCCGGGCGGCGGCCAGCACCTCGGCTTGCAGGGTTTCGGTTTGCTGGCGGGCAAGCACCTTGTCGGTCACGTCCACCGCAAACACCAGAATGCCCTGGGTTTGGCCCTGCGCGTCGGGCAGGGCCTGGTAGATGAAATCGAGGTAGTGCAACTGAGGCTGGCCGGTGGCGGGGTTAAGCAGCTGCACGGGCCACTCCATGTTCCGGACGGGCTTCCCCGTAGCGTACACCCCATCCAATAAGCCAACGAAGTCCTGCTCCACGGCTTCGGGGTACACCGTCGCCACGGGCAGGCCAGGGCGCGCCCGCCCACCAGCCAGGGCCTGGTAGGCCGCGTTGAAAAACGTGTGGCGGTGCTCCGGCCCGGTGAGCAGGGCAATGGCGGCCGGCAATTCCCCCAAAATCTGTTGCAGGCGCGTTTGCTCGGTGCGCAGCTGCGCGGTGCGCTCCTCCACCCGCGCTTCCAGCTCCTGGTTGAGCTGCTGGAGCTGCCGGCGGACCAGCACCTGCTCCGACACATCGTAGGAAAAATCGAGCACCCCGTCCACCTCGCCCTGGGCATTGCGCAGGGGGTGCAGGTACAGGTTAAAAAACAAGTGTTCCGGCACACCAGTGCCGTCGAGGTCGAAATCGCCCTCCATCTCGTGGCCGTAGAAGGGCTCACCGGTCTGGTATACCCGGTCGAAAAGGGCCACTACCCCCAGCGCGTTGGCCTCGGGCATGGCCTCGCGGAACAGCCGCCCGGCAAAGGCGCGGTGCGGAAACAGGCGCTGGTAGCGCGGGTTGACGAACTGGTACGTGTGGTCGGGGCCGTGGTACACAGCCACGTGGGCGGGCAGCTGCACCAGCACTTCGTAGAAACGCTGGCGCTCGGCCTCCACCTCGGCGCGGGCCGCTTGCTCGGCGGCCTGGCTTTCGCGCAGGGTCACTTCCACGGGGCTGCGGGGCTGGTCGGCGGTGTCGGTGAAGCTCACCAGCAGGCCGGTGCCGGCGCGGCGGGCGGCCAGGCGGTAGTAGTTGTCGTGGCCGTCGGCCTGATAGTTGACGTTGTATTCGCGGGGCTCGCCCGTCACAAAAGCATCGACGTGGAACGCAAAGGTGCCGTGGCCGATGCTCTGGGGCCACTGCTGGTTGTGGGTGCGCGTGGGCACCTCCGGCAGGCCCATCATGCGCTGGGCGGCGGGGTTGAGGTACTCGAAGGTGAAGTCCACGATTTCGCCCGACCCGCTGGGGTCGTAAATCGGCGCGTACAGAATAACGCCGGTAAGGGAAATAGCCAGTAACTCGCGTAGCAGGACGGCGTCGGGGGCAAGGGCGGCAGCGGCGGCAGAAAGCATAAAATAAAAACGACGGATGGACGGATGGCAGCATACGCGGTTGGCGCGGGGCCATCCTTTAGGGGACAAATACCCACAACAAACGGGTAGTAAGTACCAGGGTTGCCAACCACCCCGCGCGCCAAACGCGCCATCCGCCGCGCCATCCGCCGCGCTATCCGCCGCGCCATCCGCCGCGCTATCCGCCGGCCTGCTATATTTACCTCCTCAACCCCCCCTTATCATGCAGAACGAGTTCCAACTTCTCCTCCCGCCCGCCGTCGCCAAAAAAGTGGACGACTTCCTCCAGCAGGCCGCCGCCGAGCTGCGGCCCTACCTCACGCCCCGCACCCCCGAGCAGCGCCAGGCCATGCTCAAAATGGCCGACAAAACCGTGGCCTTCGTGCAAAAGGCCCGCGGCTACGCCCAGGCCAATCCCGCCTTCGTGCCCGCCTTCCTCTCGCTGCCCGACTTCAACACCGACGCCGACGCCCTCGCCAGCCTCGCCCCCCTGCACCAGCTCCTCGAAGGCCTCGCCCTCGACACCGACTCGACCATGATGGTGGCCGGCTCCGACGCCTACGCCGCCGCCCTCGTCCTCTACAACAACATCAAATTCCTGGCAAAAAACAACCAGCCCGGCGCCCAGGCCGCCTACGACGACCTCAGCCAGCGGTTTCCGGGCAGCACCAACGCCGGCCGCAAGCCCAAGCCCCTGCAAGGCGCTTAGCCCGGTTTCGGACTTCAAAAGCCCGATTTTGACCTGCGGAAGGTCGAAATCGGGCTTTTTTGGGTCTGTATCGGACTGCGGAAGGTTGAAATGGACCCTCGACAGGTTGATTTTGGGCCTCGGAGGGTCAAAACCGGACTTCGAAAGGTCGGAATCGGACTTCGGAGGCTCGATTTTGGCAGAAAAAGGGGGTATTTTGGCAGATTTTCGGACACAATGGCAGGGGTTGGCGGCCCTTGCGTTCGCCCTTGCGTTCGCCTCACCCCCCTGCCCCCCCCCTCCGAGGGAGAGGGGGAGACTAGTTTCTAGTTCTAGACTTGGGGCAAGCTCCTGGAAACTAAAAACTAGAAACTAGAAACTAGTCCCCCCCTCTCCCCCGGAGAGGGGGGCTAGGGGGGTGAGGCGAACGCGAGGCGAACGCGCGGGCGCCTTCCCCAGCAGCGGCGCCCCCAGCTCCTG
>JANXUO010000329.1 GCA_025356245.1 Hymenobacter sp. | reverse complement strand
CGGCCTACCTGCACCTGCTGCGCCAGGTGGCGTTTGAGGACTTGAGTCTGCACAAAATCAACACCGAAGCCTACGACGTGCGCCCCTACCTGACCCAGGTGCTGCTGGCCGAAGGCTTTCGGGAGGAAGCCCGGCTACCTGCCCACGTGCAGGTAGCCGGGCGGCTCGTGGACACCGTGTTTCACAGCTGCTTCCGGCCCACGGGCGCGTTCCGGGGCCACGTGTTGGTAACCAGCCTGGCCGGCAAAGCGCCGCTTTTGCGGGCCGTGCAAACGGCCGCCGCCCGCCTGCACTACGCCACCCAGGTGCTGGGGGCCGACCTCGACCCCGAGGCCCTGGCCCGGCCGCTAGCCGACGGCTTCTGGGCTATGCCCGCCCTGCACGATGCGGCTCTGCCCGCCCTGCTGGCCGGGCTGCAAGCCCACCGCATTGCCTACCTCATCCCCACCCGCGACGGCGAGCTGGCCTTCTGGAGCCGCCACCGCGCAGCCCTGGCCGCTGCCGGGGTAGCCGTGCTCGTGAGTGCCCCCGCCGCCGTGCAGCGCTGCCTCGACAAGCTCGAATTTGCCCAATTTGGCCAGCAGGCCGGGCTGCCCGTCATCCCTACCCAGCAGCACCTCGATGCCCTTGCGCCCGATGGTGCCTCCCAGCCCCCCGCCGCTTTCGTGGTGAAGGAACGGCACGGCGCGGGTGCGCTTAGCCTGGGCCTCAACCTGCCCCCCGCCGCCGCCCTGGCCCACGCCACGGCGCTGCAAGAGCCTGTTTTTCAACCTTTTATTCAGGGCATCGAAATCAGCGTTGATGGCTATGTGGACCGCGCCGGCCGCGTACACGGCCTGGTGGCCCGCACCCGCGACGTGGTGGTACGCGGCGAGTCGCAGGTGAGCACCACCCGGCCCGACCCGGCACTGCTGGCCCGCCTGCGGCCGCTGGCCGAGGCCCTGGGCCTCTACGGCCCCTTCGTGCTGCAGGCCCTGCTCACGGCCAACGGCGGCCTGCACCTCATCGAGTGCAACTGCCGCTTCGGCGGGGCCTCCACGCTGGGCATCGCGGCGGGGGTCGATTCGTTTTACTGGTTTTTGCAGGAAGTCGGCGGGGCTGATTTGCAAGCGTTTCCGTTTGAGCCCGCCGCCCGACCCCTGCGGCAGGTGCGCGTACCGGCGGACGTGACGTTTCACTTAATGGAAAATGAGGGATGAAGAAGGAAGAATTAGACCCGCCGGAACTCCTCGTTCCTCATTCTTCATTCCTCATTAAGCAAAGCGTCCTCGTTTTTGACCTCGACGATACGCTTTACCCCGAGCTGAGCTACGTACACAGCGGGTTTTGGGCCGTGGCGGCGTTTCTGGGGCCGGTCCTGGGCGTGCCCGTCGAGAAGCTGGCGACCAGCATGATAGTCGAGGAAGCCGCCCACGGCCGGGGGCAGGTGTTCGACACCGCCTTGCGGCAGCACGGGCGCTGGAGCAAGGCACTGGTAGCCGCCTGCCTGCGCACCTACCGCCAGCACCGCCCCGAGCTGGCCTTGTACCCCGACGCCGAGCGCTGCCTCAACCGACTGGCTGGTTATCCGTTGTACATCGTCAGCGATGGGCACAAGGAAGTGCAGGCCCGCAAGGTGGCGGCCCTGGGGCTGGCCGGGCGGGTGCGCCACGCCTACCTCACCAACCGCTACGGCCGCCACCGGGCCAAGCCCAACCCCCACGTATTCGAGCTGATTTGCCGACGCGAGGGCGTGGCCCCGGCCGCCGTCACCTACGTGGGCGACAACGTGCGCAAAGACTTTTTGGGCATCAAGCCCCTGGGCTTCGGCACGGTGCAAGTGGTGCGCGGCAACTACGCCCACCTCGTGCCCGATGCCGCCCACGCCGCCGAACGGCGCATCTTTTCGTTGGATGAATTGTAGGCACCGGCGGCGGCACCGCCCGGTGCCCCGTGTACCTTTGCGCCCCTGCTTTGCCCCTGCTGTTCCATGACTGAAATCCACATCGGCGGCCGGGCCGTCGGCCCCGCGCACAAGCCGTTCATCATCGCCGAGATGTCGGGCAACCACAACCAGAGCCTGGCGCGCGCCCTGGCCCTGGTCGATGCCGCCGCCGCGACCGGCGTGGATGCGCTCAAGCTTCAAACCTATACCGCCGACACCATTACGATGGACACCGGCTTCGCCATCGACGAAGAGGGCCGCTCGCTGTGGGAGGGCAAAAACCTCTACCAGCTCTACCAGGAGGCCCACACGCCCTGGGAATGGCACGCGCCGATCATGGCGCGCGCCGCCGAGCGGGGCATGCACTGCTTCAGCTCGCCGTTCGATGAATCGGCGGTGGACTTCCTGATGTCGCTGAACGTGCCGGCCTTCAAGATCGCGTCGTTCGAGAACACCGACCTGCCGCTCATCCGCAAGGTCGCGGAGACAGGCAAGCCGAT
>JANXUO010000302.1 GCA_025356245.1 Hymenobacter sp. | reverse complement strand
ACAAAATGGGCCTCATGATGTATGGTCAGATGACCGCCGGCTCTTGGATTTACATTGCCACCCAAGGCATTTTGCAGGGTACCTACGAAACCTTTGCCGCCATGGCCGACCAGCATTTCGGCGGCAAATGTCTCATAAGTGCCCTGCAAAATACCCTGGGTGGCGATGTAAATCCAGGAGCCGGCCGTCATCTGGCCGTACATCATCAGGCCCATTTTGTCGAGCTCGTCGAAGTACTCCTGGGTGCTCCAGGCGGGCACGATGTTGCTGTTGGCGATGAGCACGCGCGGGGCGTGGGCCCAGGTTTTGAGCACGCCCACGGCCTTGCCCGACTGCACGAGCATGGTTTCGTCGGCTTCCAGCTCCTTGAGGGTTTTCACAATCACCTGGTACTCTTTCCAGTTGCGGGCGGCGCGGCCGGCACCGCCGTACACAATCAACTCGTCGTACACGAGGCTCACGGCGGGGTCGAGGTTGTTTTCGAGCATCCGCAGGGCGGCTTCGGCCTCCCAGGTTTTGCAGCGCAGGGTGCTGCCGTGCTGGGCCTTGACGGTTTCTTCGGGCTTAAATTCGTAGTACATCGGCCGCTGGCCGTTGGCCTGGGACTGCGAGAGGGAATTGGCTTCGAGGTTGAGTTCGGGGGTGGCGGTTTCGGCGGAGGGAAAAGCGGACATGGGAGTGAGCTGATTGGGTTGGTGCAACAAGTTATGTAAATGGCAGAAATATAGGGCATCTTCCGCCCCACTGCTCTATTTAGTAAGAATTCAGCTCCGCGCTATTGTACATCCCCATCAATTGGGCCATACCACACGGGAGTTAGGGTTTGAGGTACTTCCTCTTGGGAACTTTCCATTCTATCGTCTGTAAATCGAACCGCCATTTGCTGCTCAAATGGACGGATTTTCCTCAACAAATAAATAACGGTCACCGCGCACCAGATATGCATGATATCCATGCCAATGGTAGACAGTACATAGTGCTGGATTTGGTCCATGGTTGCGCCATCGGAAGGTACCCGAATTGCTCGGCCGGCGAAGAAAGTAAAAAGGCGTAAGCCCCACCAGCCACCTATCAAATTATGGTCGCGCTCGAAGCGTGGGGCGTCGTCAGGTTGCGCATACCGTTGGGTTAGGTACCAGATGTCTTTCATCACTTGGTATGGGTACCACAAATTCAGAATGGGCACGAACCAGCCCCAGCCAGCTGCGCCCTTAGAATGTTGCGGACGAGGCATTTTGTGGAGACGATGCAGGTTTTCATAGGCCCGATAAGCCCATAACACCATAGCAATGAAGGCTAACAGCATCAATACAAGCTGGATGCTACTCACCACCTGCTGACGCCAGTCGTTAGCTTCCACTTGTGAATGCGGTACTTCGGTCCCAGATGCCATTTTCTGGAGCAAAAAGTATTCTGCTGCTTCCGAGGCTAATGAAATGATGCTAATGCCTACTACTACCCATTGGAAAATAATGGCGTAGCGAAACCGCTGACTATTATCGAAAATTCCGGGCATTGAGGAGTGGCGTAAACGCGTAATATACCACGAAGATAGTGTGAAGAAGTAAGGGGCTTGGGTGGGCTGTGGAGGTGCACGAGGCATGAGCCCATATTTTGCTATCCACACTGCCGCTACGTGCTGCCAGCCGTAAGTTTGACGGGCGGAAACGCCCCGTCTTGCCCCACTGTCCTCATGCAACTTTTTGACCTGACAAAACCGACTATCCAACAGCTGCCCCTCGTTATCAGCGTGCCCCACGCCGGCACTAACTTTCCCGCCGACGTCCAGGCCGCGCTGAAGCCGGGCCTGCTGCCACCCGACGACACCGACTGGCAAGTGCAGCAGCTCTACGATTTTGCTACCGGGCTGGGCATTCCCATCCTCAAGGCCAACTACAGCCGCTGGGTGGTCGACTTAAACCGCAACCCCGACAGCAGCCCCCTCTACCACGACGGCCGCGTCCTGACCGGCCTCTGCACCAGCACCACCTTCTTGGGCGAGCCCATCTACCAGGACGAGCGCCCCGCGGTAGCAGCCGACGAAGTGGCCCGCCGCAAAGTCCTGTACTTCGACCCCTACCACGCCGCCCTGCAACAGCTACTGGACGAAACGCAGGCCCGTTTTGGCCGGGTGCTGCTCTGGGACTGCCACTCCATCCGGCGCCGGGTGCCGACCATTCACGAGGGGTCCTTTCCGGACTTGATTTTGGGCAGCGCCGACGAAACCTCAGCCGCGCCGGAGCTTATCGGGCTGGCGCTGGCGCAGCTCGGCAGCGGGCCGTATGGCCTCAGCCACAACGCCCCGTTCAAGGGCGGCTACATTACGCGGCACTTTGGCCGGCCAGCGGCGGGGCAGCACGCCCTGCAGCTTGAAATGGCGAAAGACCTGTACCTCGACGACGCCGAGCAAGCCTACGCCCCGGCGCGGGCCGCGCAGATGCAGGCGTTGTTGCGGCAAACACTGTCGGCGTTGGGACATATGCTGTTGTAGGGGCCAGCCCCGCCCCTACCCGCCCTACAATTCTTTCGCACCGCATGACTTACTACCACTTTTCTTCCCTGCTCTTAAAAGACGGCTGGCTCAGCCCGGCTTACGTCGGCGTTGATGCGCAGGGCCTTATCCGATACCTGGCGCCAACCCCGCCCGCCGGCCCCGACCTCGCCGTGCAAACGGTGCCGGGCGCGGCCCTGCCGGGCTTTCAAAACGCCCATTCCCACGCCTTTCAGTACGGCATGGCGGGGCAGGCCGAGCAGCACGCCCCCGGCACCCACGACGATTTTTGGAGCTGGCGCGAAGCCATGTACGCCTGCGCTGAAACCTTCACTCCCGAACAAAACGAGCAGGTGGCCACCGCCTTATACCGCCACTTGCTGCGCAACGGCTACACCTCGGTAGTGGAGTTTCACTACCTGCACCACGACCCCACCGGCCGGCCCTACGCCAACCTGGCCGAGATGGGCGAACGCCTGGTGGCCGCCGCCCGCACGGCGGGCATCAAAATCACGCTGGTGCCGGTGTTCTACCAGAAAGGCGACTTTGGGCAGGAGCCCCAGCCCCGGCAACGGCGCTTTATTTCGGCCAACCTCGATGCCTATCTGCGGCTCCTGGAAGCCAGCCGACCCGCCGTGGCGCAGTACGAGCGGGCGCGGCTGGGCTTCGGGGTGCATTCGCTGCGGGCCGTGGAGGCGGTCGACGTGCTGGCCACCCACGCCCAGGGCCCCACCGACCTGCCTTTTCACCTCCACGCCGCCGAGCAAACCCTGGAAGTAGCTCGCTGCCAGGCCCACCTCGGGGCCCGGCCCGTGGAGTGGCTGCTCGATAATCTGCCGCTGGACGAGCGGTTTCATTTGGTGCACTGCACCCACATGAGCGCCACCGAAACCACCCGCCTGGCCCAGTCGGGGGCCCAGGTGGTGCTGTGCCCCGGCACCGAGGGCAACCTGGGCGACGGCATTTTTCCGCTCGTGGACTACGCCGCCGCTGGTGGCCGCTGGTCCATCGGCACCGACAGCCACATCAGCCTGAACCCGCTGGAAGATTTACGCTGGCTCGATTACGGGCAGCGCCTCACGTACCGCCGCCGCAACATCTTCGCCGACGGCGCCAAAACCCTGGTTGACACCACTTTTTTTGCCGGGCAGCGGGCCGCCGGGCGTTCGGTGGCTGATTATTTCGCCATCGGCCAACCACTCGATGCCGTGGTGTACGACCTGGCCCAGCCGCTGCTGGCGCAGGCCGGACCCACGCACCTGCTGGCCGCCCTGCTGTACACCGCCGACCCTTCAGCTATTCTGGGTACGCTGGTAGATGGGCAGTGGGCCTACCGGGCGGGAGAGGTAAGTTAGCCTTTAGCTGTTAGCTTCTATACTTGCAACATTGAACAAAAAAGCTAACAGCTAACCCAAGTTGCGGACAGCCGCAGCGCGGCGAAATGGCTCGTACTACCAAAGCACCCCGCATCACCCACCAATTCACCCACCCCACCAGATGGACACAGTAGCCCCCGGCGTCACGCAGCTGCGCATTCAGCGGTTTGTTAATGTTTATTTTGTTGAGACGGCTACGCCCGGCGAGTGGGTGCTGGTTGATGCCGGCCTGCCCGGCAGCCTCAAAACCATTGTGGCGGCGGCCGATAAGCTGTTTTATCCCGGCTCGCGCCCGGCAGCCATCCTCCTCACCCACGGCCACCTCGACCACCTGGGCTCGGCCCGCGAGCTGGCCGACTATTGGCAGGTGCCAGTGCTGGCGCATCCGCTGGAGCTGCCCTACCTCACCGGCCAGGCGCAGTATCCGCCGCGCGACCCCACGGTGGGCGGCTCGCTGGCGTTTATGGCCCGGTTTTTCCCGACCCAGCTGCCCAACCTGGGCGAGCGGGTGCAGGCGCTGGACGTGGACAACCCCGCGCCGCCCTACCTGCCCGGCTGGCGCTGGCTGCACGTGCCGGGCCACGCGCCCGGCCAAATTGCCCTCTTCCGCGCGGCCGACCGCACCCTGCTCGGGGCCGATGCCTTCGCCACCTGCCACCACGACTCGGTGCCGGATATCCTGCTGGCCCGTCCCGAAATCAGCCGCGCGGGCACGCCCTTCAACTACGACTGGCAAGCCTCCGAAGCGTCGGTGAAGCTCCTGGCCGACCTCGACCCCGCGGCCATTGGCTGCGGCCACGGCCCCGTCATCAGCGGCCCCGCCGCCGCTACCGGCCTGCGTCGGTTGGCTGATAATTACCCTATTCCCGCCCACGGCCGCTACGTGGCCGAGCCTGCCCGCACCGATTTGAGCGGCGTCGAACACCTGCCCCCGCCAGCCCCCGACGCGCTGCCGAAGCAGCTGGCGGCCATCGGCGCGGGCCTGCTGGTGGCCGGGGCCACGTGGCTGCTGGTGGGCGGCAAGCGGCGGCGCAAGCCCGCCCCCACACCCGCCCCGATTGACTACAGCCGGCGCGGGGTAGGCGACTGATTGATGGCTGGCGGCCAGATGGCCGATGCTGAAGGGCACGAGTAGGGCGCTGGTTTAGGCTTTCAATCCGGCGTGGGCCGGGTTTGGCCGAAGGCATTGCCGGGCGTGGCGTAACCTTTGCAACTTATCACCGCACTCGCACTGCTCATGGCTGCTGAAATCCTTCTCGAACGTCACCCGTTCGCTCCATTTATCCCCGAACCCTGCTCTTACCTACTCATTGGCACGTTTCCGGGCTGGCAATCCACCAAAGCCGACGCACCCACCGCGCCCGAAACCTGGTACTACGGCACCCACGCCCACAGCCTCTGGCACCTGCTGGAGCAGGTGTTCGACCGCCCCCTCAGCACCATCGTGGCGCAAAAAGCCCTGCTCACATCCCTGCACATGGGCGTCACGGATGTGGTGGCTGCCGCCCGCCGCCGCAAACCCAACGGCTCGCGCGATGCCGACCTCTACGACCGGGAATTTCAAACCGATACCTTACGCGGCCTGCTCGAAAATCCCCGGCTCAAAAAGCTGTATTTCACCAGTAAGCAAGCCCAGAAATGGTTCAATGAGGCCCTGCCCGACGTGGCCGTTGCCCTGCCGCAGCTGGCCCTGCCCTCGCCTTCGCCGCTCTACATCCAGTACGGCCACGGCACCGAGGCCGACCGCCTGCACGCCTACCGCCGCGAGCTGCTGCCCCTGCTCGAACCGCTGAAATGATATCCAATTCTTTCGCCTTCCTCCTGGCTGTCAGTGGTTTACTTGCCGCCGGCCAGTGCCTGGCCCAAGCTGGCCCGCCGCCCGCCACTTACGCCTACGCTGCCTACACCGTGCTCGACCGCACCGCGCCCGGCCCCGACTCGCTCACCGCCGTACCCAACGTGGGCGGTAGCCTCCGGCTGAACGCCGACGGCACCTACCACAAAAGCCTGTCCATCGTGTTTCCGGCCGGGCCGCGCTACTTCGCGCAAACCGGCCGCGTCAGCTTCCCGGCCC
>JANXUO010000267.1 GCA_025356245.1 Hymenobacter sp. | reverse complement strand
GGCTGCCACGCCACCGAGCTGCTGCGCTACCTCAAAAGCATCCGGCCGCAGGTGCTGGTGCTCAACGGCGACATCGTGGACATCTGGCAGTTCAGCAAAAACTACTGGCCGCCGGCCCATATGCGGGTGGTGCGCTACCTGGCCACGCTGGCCGCCAAGGGCACTAAAATTCATTACCTCACCGGCAACCACGACGAGCTGCTGCGCAAGTTCGCGGGCCTGAAACTCGGCTCCTTCCACCTCGACAACAAGCTGGTGCTCGACCTGCCCCACGGGCGCACCTGGCTCTTCCACGGCGATGTATTCGACGTGACCATGCGGCACGCGCGCTGGCTGGCCCGGCTCGGCGGCAAGGGCTACGATTTGCTGATTTTGATTAACCGGCTGGTCAATTTCTGCCTCGACAAAATTGGCCGGCCCCGCGTGGCGCTGTCCAAAAAAATAAAGGAGCGGGTGAAAACCGCCGTCGCTGCCATCAACAGCTTCGAAACCACCGCCGCCCAAATTGCCACCGACGAAGGCTACCGCTACGTGGCCTGCGGGCACATTCACCAACCCGAAATTAAAACCCTGCCCACCGATAAAGGAGCGGTTACTTATTTGAATTCCGGCGATTGGGTTGAAAACCTCACTGCCCTGGAGTACACGCCCGAAGCGGGCTGGCAGCTTTATTTTTATCACGACGACCCGCGTATGCAGGCTGCCCCCGAACCCGATGCGGCCGACGCGGCGGCCGATGCCGACGTGGCAACGCTACTGGAAGGGCTGCTGGTGGAGTTTAAGATTAAATGAAAAATAATCAAAAAAATGCGCATTCTGTACGCAATTCAAGGCACTGGTAACGGTCATCTTACCCGCGCCCTCGATATTATTCCGTTGTTGCAGGCGCGGTGCGAAACGCTTGATATTCTGGTGAGTGGCCCGCCGGCTGACGTGACGCTGCCGTTTGAAATTAAATACCGGGCCAGCGGCATGGGTTTTATATTTGGTAAAAAAGGCGGCATTAATTTCGTCAAAACATTTAGCCAATTCAATTCCGTCAGTTTTTTGCGGGAAATTAGAAATTTACCCGTCGAGAGCTACGATTTGGTAATTAGTGATTTTGAGCCGGTGAGCAGCTGGGCCTGCCGGTTGCGCGAAGTGCCGTGCGTGGCCCTCAGCCACCAGAGTGCGGTGCTACACCCTGCCGCGCCCCGGCCCCGGCGCGAAGACTATCCGGGGCGGGCCGTGGTGCGGCACTACGCGCCCAGTTCGGCGCAGTACGGGTTTCATTTTCAGGCGTATGCACCGGGTATTTCCACGCCCGTCATTCGGCAGCAGGTGCGGGAGCTGACGCCCACCAACGACGGCCACTACACCGTTTATCTGCCGGCTTACGAGGAAGAAATAATTGTGGAGCGGCTGCGCTACCTGAGCCGCAACACGCGCTGGGACGTGTTCAGCAAGCACAGTACCCGCGTCGCCGAGTACGACAACGTGCGGGTGCGCCCGGTGAGCGGCGCGGCTTTTCTGGATAGCCTGGCCCGCTCGCAAGGCGTGTTGTGCGGGGCCGGTTTCGAGACCCCCGCCGAGGCCATGTACCTGGGTAAGAAGCTGCTGGTAGTGCCCATGAAGCAGCAGTATGAACAACAATGCAACGCCGCCGCGTTGGAGCAAATGGGCGTGCCGGTCGTAAAAAGCCTCAACGACAAGCACCTCGATACGCTGGACAATTGGTTGCAGGTGGGTCAGCCGGTAGCCGTCGATTACCCTGATTGCACGGCGGAAATTATTGACCAGTTATTGCGAACTGAATTGACGTAGGTGATTGTAGCGTGTAGCCCCTAACTGCGCGGGCCGTCACGCCTTCTCTTTCAAAGAAATAAATCTCCGCGAAACTTATTTTCAATTTTGCGAAACTTTGCGCGAATGACTTTAGACCCGTTGCCGCCGGCTTTTTTTCCGCCTTCCGCCCCAACGCCTTTTTCCCGCGCCGATTTCCCGGCCGATTTTCACTTCGGAGCGGCCACGGCGGCCTATCAGATTGAAGGGGCCTGGCAGGCGCAGGGCAAAGGCCCCAGCATCTGGGACGATTTCACGCGCCGCCCCGGTCGCATCCGCAACGGCGAACACGCCCGCGTGGCTACCGATTTCTTTCATCGCTACGAGGCCGACTTGGACCTGGCGCAGGGGTTGGGGCTGACGGATTTCCGGTTTTCGGCCGCTTGGGCGCGGGTGCTGCCCGATGGCACTGGCGCCGTAAATTGCCGGGGACTAGACTTTTACGATCGGCTGGTGGACGCCTGCCTCGAGCGCGACCTGCGCCCCTGGCTCACGGTGTACCACTGGGATTTGCCCGCCGCCCTGCAAGCCCGTGGCGGCTGGGCGAACCGCGACATCGTGGGCTGGCTCGCCGATTACGCCCAGTTGCTGGCCCGCCGCCTCGGCGACCGCGTGCAGCACTGGACGGTGCTCAACGAGCCGATGGTGTTCGTGGGGGCCGGGCATTTGCTGGGGGTTCATGCCCCTGGGCGGCGGCACTTGGGGGCGTTTCTGGCGGCGGCGCACCACGCCGCGCTGGCCCAAGCGGCGGGCGGCCGGGCGCTGCGGGCGGCCTTGCCCGCGAGTGCGCAAATCGGCACCACGTTTTCGTGCTCCCACCTCACGCCGCACCGGCCAGGCAATCGTGCCGACGAAGCCGCCACCCGCCGCGCCGACGCCCTGCTCAACCGTTTTTTTGTGGAGCCCGCCCTCGGTTTGGGTTACCCCACCCAGGAATTACCGATGCTGCGCTGGCTGCTCGAACGCTACCACCGCCCCGGCGATGAGCAGCGGCTGGCGTTCGATTTCGACTTCTGGGGCGTGCAGAATTACACCCGCGAAGTGGTGAAGTTCTCGCCCTTCCTGCCCTTGCAGTGGGCGGCCCTTGTGCCCGCCAAGCGCCGCAACGTGCCCTACACCGACATGGGCTGGGAGGTCTATCCTGAGAGTATCTACCTCATGCTAAAGCAGTTTGCGGCGTACTCCAACGCGCCCCGCTTGGTGCTGACGGAAAGCGGCGCGGCGTTCCCCGACACCCTCCGCCAGGGCCGGGTGGCTGACCCCGCCCGCCGGGCTTACCTGCAAGCGGCGCTGGGCCAGGCCCTGCGCGCCCGCCGCGAGGGCATTCGGGTGGACGGCCATTTTGCCTGGACCCTGACCGATAATTTCGAGTGGGCCGAGGGCTACGGCCCCCGCTTTGGCCTCGTCCACGTCGATTACGAAACGCAGGAGCGGACCGTGAAGGATTCGGGCCGCTGGTACCGCGACTTTTTGCGCGGCGCGGCAGCGGCCGCGCCGCCAGGCAGCAACCAGCTGCGGTCAAAACAGTGGTCGGACGAATCGCCCGAAGGGCTTCGTCCGACCACTGAGCGTTGAATGGCTCGCGCGAGGAGATTTCTGGGGCAG
>JANXUO010000221.1 GCA_025356245.1 Hymenobacter sp. | reverse complement strand
TTGCGAATGGCAGTGGCCGCGTAATCGAGCGAAACCAGCGTTTTGTTTAGGTCGATGATGTGGATGCCGTTCTTCTCCATGAAGATGTACGGCGCCATTTTGGGGTCCCACTTGCGGGTGAGGTGACCGAAATGGGTGCCCGCGTCGAGCAGGTCTTTATAAGTCGTCTGAGCCATGATGGATAGGTCGGTCCTGGTTTAGCGTTTCGAGAATTGGAACGAGCGACGGGCTTTGCGCTTGCCGAACTTCTTACGTTCGACCATGCGCGAGTCGCGGGTCAGGAAGCCTTCCTTTTTCAGGGCGGGGCGGGTTTCGGCGTTGTCGCTCACCAAGGCCTTGGTGATGGCGAGGCGGATGGCTTCGGCCTGGGCCGAGATGCCGCCGCCCTTCACGTTCACCTTGATGTCGTACTGGCCGACTTGCTCAAGCAGGGTGAGGGGCTGGTTCACGACGTTCTCCAGCAACTCGTTGCTGAAGTAAACTTTAATGTCGCGGTCGTTGATAGTGATATTCCCTTGCCCGGCCTGCATGTAGATGCGGGCCACCGAGGTTTTTCTTCTACCAGAGGTGTTGGTAATTGCCATTTAGTGAATGGATTAAAAGCGTAAGCCAGGATTGGCCTACAGGTTGGTCAGTTCGATTGCCTGGGGCTGCTGGGCCTCGTGCGGATGCTCGGTGCCGGCATACACGTACATGTTACGGTACTGCTCGGCCCCGAGGCGGTTGCCTTGCAGCATACCGCGCACGGCGTGCTCGATGACGCGACGCGAATCGCGGTTCATCTGCTCGCGCAGGGTGCGGCGCTTTTGGCCGCCGGGGTAGCCCGAGTGGGTGATGTACACCTTCTCGGTCAGTTTCTTGCCCGTCACGCGCACCTTGTCGGCATTGAGGACAATCACGTTGTCGCCGCAGTCGGAGTTGGGGGTGAAAGAAGGCTTGTGCTTGCCACGCAGGATGTTGGCAATTTGGCTGCACACGCGGCCGAGCGGGGCTACGCTAGCATCGACGATGACCCAGCTTTTGTGGGCGTTGGCCTTGTTGACGTGGGTCGTCTTGAAGCTCAGGTGGTCCATGTGAGGGAGAAAAAAGAAAGTCTAAGCAACTGAAAAAGAACCCCAAGCCAGTTAGGCTTAGGGAAAAACGGACACAAAGGTACCCTTTTTCGGGTACAATTGCAAGCTTACCCACCAGATTTGTGTTTGACGGGCAACTCCGTAGCGTCAAAAACGGGCTTGGCGTACTCCGGGCAATTCGCCGCTTGTGCAGCCATGGCCGGCTTTTTTGCTGGCGGCGGCGTGTACTTTTGGGAATTCTCGCCCGTTGCTTCAATTTATGCTCAACACCGCCTCTCCCAGCTATTCTTTCCTCGAATCTGATGGCGTGGCATCTGCCCGGCGGGCGCGGCTGCTGTTACTGGGGCTGCTGCTGGTGTCGGTAGTTACTGCTTTTTTGACGCAGGGCACCTACGATTCTGGCGACAGCGTGTACCACTACCTGTACGCGCACTACGCCTTCAAACACCCGCTTAACCTGTTGAATTCTTGGGCCAAGCCAGCATTTACTTTACTGGCTGCCGGCCCCGCCCAGTTCGGCTTCATGGGCATAAAGCTGTTTCAGTGCGCCGTGGTAGCGGCCTCAGCGTGGTGCGCTTACACGGTGGCGCGAGCCCTGCGCCTGCCCGCGCCCGAGTTGGCCATCCTGTTTGCCTACGCGGCCCCCAACTATTTTCTAATTCAGTTCTCGGGGCTCACCGAGCCGTTGTTCGGGTTGTTGCTGGTAGCTGCAGTGGCACTGACCCTGCACGGGCGAGCGGGGTGGGCAGCAGTGGTGCTGTCATGGCTGCCATTTGTGCGGTCAGAAGGATTTATATTGATTGGGGTTTGGGTGGTTTACCTTGCCCTAAGGCGGCAATGGCGCTACCTGCCCCTGCTGGGGCTGGGCTACCTTGTGTATAGCGCCATCGGGGCGGCGGTGTTTGGGGAGCCGGGCTGGGTGTTTGGGCGCAACCCCTACGCCACCGTTTCGGTGTACGGGCACGGCGACTGGGGCCACTTCATTCGCAACATTCCGGGGCTGCTGGGTTGGGTACTGACGCTGCTTTTCGTGCTCGGCGGTGTGCGCATGGTGCGCGACCTGCTTCGCCCGGCCCGTTGGCACGAGCCGCATTTTTTGGCCCAACTGCTGCTGGTGTACGGGAGCATTGCGGTGTTCATAGCCGCCCACACCGTTTTCTGGGCCAAGGGCTTATTTAACTCGGCCGGGCTGCTGCGGGTACTGGACGTAACGACGCCCCTGGCCGCAGTGGTGGCGCTTAATGGCCTGGCGTGGCTGCTGGAGCTCGGCAAATCGGCGGTAGCCCAGCAGCGCATTTGCCTAGCGGCAACGGCGGCCGTAGCCATCTGGCCTTTCACGGGAGCCCGCAACGCCATCCGGCCCGCCCGTGACTTCGCGCCCGCAGCTAACCAACAGCTGGCGCGGCAAGCAGGTGCCTGGTACAAGCAAACGTATGGTGGGCGGCCGCAACTGGTTGTGTCTTTTATGGCCCAGTACCTAGCCCCCGAATTAAAAATTGACCCGTTCGATGCGAAAACCTACGCGCCGCTGTTGCACAACAAGCTTACCTCGGTGGACGATTTGCCCCTCAACTGCCTGGTTTTTTGGGATGAATGGTTTGCTCCTGTGGAAGGAAACGTGTCAATTCAACAACTGCAAAACAACCCCAACTTCCGCCTCCGCTGGCAAGCCGCCTTACCCCGCGACCCGCGCCACCCCGAAGCCGACACCTGCCGGATTGTGGTATTCGAGCGGGTTAAGCAAGTGAAGTCAGCAGTTGGTTCGAATTGACAAATCTTTGGCGAGCAGCACTTACCGCGCCTGCCCCAGCACTTCTACCAGCACCCGAAAATCTTTGGGATACGGCGCTTCTACCGCGATTTCGGCCCCGTCCAGCCCTGTAAATTTAAGTCGCAGGGCGTGCAGGGCAAAGCGCTTGATGAAGGGCTGCTCGGTTTCGCCTTCCTTGAGGTTGAACTTCTTTTTGAGGGACGAGAGAAAAAAATCTTCGCCGCCGTAGGTGGTGTCGCCCACAATGGGCGCTTGCAAATACTGGAGGTGCAGCCGAATCTGGTGCATTCGGCCGGTGATGGGCTCGGCCAGCACGAGGGCGTGGCGGGCGTAGGTTTCGAGGGTGGTGAAACGAGTTTCGGCCTCCTTGCCCTTGTACGCGAGGCGGGCTTTGCCGCGGCTGGTGGTTTCGATGTTGCGCTGTACCAGGGTGTTATACAGCTGGGGCGTGCCCCACACCACGGCGTGGTACTGCTTGCTTACCTCGCGGTTTTCGAACTGCATGGCCAAGTGGCGGTAGGCTTCGGGGTGCTTGGCAAAGGCCATGGCGCCGCTGGTGTCGCGGTCGAGGCGGTGGGCGGGCTGAATGTCGTCGTAGTGCTGCCGGGCCAGGCGCAGCAGGTTGGGGGCTCCGCCCACGCGCTCGTCGAGCGAGGCCAGAAACGGCGGCTTGTTAACGACGAGGTAGTCGTCGTTCTCAAAAATAACGAGGTCGGGGAAATGGGGGGGCTTCATAAGGAAGCGCAAAGGTAGGCCGGTCAGTGGTCGGGCGAATTCCCGAAGGGTTGGCTCCGCCGAACTTCGTTTCGTCCGGCCACTGCGGTTTGAACGGCTTGCGTGGGGGCCGTTCTGGGGCAGCATACCTCCACTCGTCGGACGAAGCCCTTCGGGCGATTCGTCCGACGAGTGTGCTGGGGCAGCATACGGCAGTGGCCGGCCGAACCGCTTCGCGGAATTCGCCCGACCACTGACACTGAACCCCTAAAAATCCTTCGGCTTATTTAGCTTGAACGAGAGTGTAGTGCCTTCTCCCACCGTGCTTTGCACCCTGATGCTGGACTTGTGGGCTTCTACAATATGCTTGCTGATGGCCAGGCCCAAACCAGTACCGCCCGAGTCCCGCGAGCGGCTTTTATCGACGCGGTAGAAACGCTCAAAAATGCGGCCCTGGTGTTCGGGGGCGATGCCTGCACCGTCGTCGCGTACGGCGAGGCGGATTTGACGGTTGCCCTCAACCAACGAAACGCGCACCATACCGGCATCGCGTCCGTACTTTATGGCGTTGTCTATCATGTTGATAAGCACCTGCCGGATGCGGTTACGGTCGGCTACTACCAGCAGTCCCTCAGTGGGCAGGTTGGGCGGAAACAGCTCCAGGGCGGTGCCGCGTCGGGCGGCCTGCTGCTCCAGCAGCTCGAAAATTTCGTGTACCAGCGCCACGAGGTCGAAGCGTTGGCGGCGCATCCGCACCACGCCTTTTTCGAGCTGGGCGATGGTCACCAGGTCCTGCACCAAGGTGTCGAGGGTATCGAGCGAAGCGGCGGCTTTGGTCAGAAACTTGCGGCGGGTGGCGGGGTCGATGTCGTCGTCCTCATCGTCGAGAATGGTGTGGACGAAACCCTGGGCGGCGAAAAGCGGCGTTTTCAACTCGTGCGACACGTCGGCCAGAAACTCGCGGCGCAGGGCTTGCAGGCGCATCAGCTCGTCGAGCTCAGCTTGGCGGCGTTCGGCCATTTCCAGAATTTCATCGCGCACCCGCTTCACCGGCTCGGGTCGAAAAAGGAATTTGTTGCTCAGCTTCTTAAATTCCTTGCGCTTGATGTGCTCAAGGCCCGCGTAAATGCCGTTTATTTCCCGAAACAGCAGGGCCTCGAACGTGAGGTACACCAGCAGAAAGCAAGCCGCCACCGTGACGCCCGCCGCCAAAAAAGCCTCTCGAAACGGCAGCGTAGGCCCAATGTAAGCATAAGTGGTGAGCACACTGCCCACCAGCAGCGCAACAATTACGGCAACCGTACGGGAAGAGAGGTTCACTTGGGGAATGTTGAATGTTGAGGGTTGAATGCTGGTAAACCATTCAAACCAAGCGCAAAATACCATTCAGATGCCGTTGCCGACGTAGAATTTAGCAGTTACGCAACCTCTACATGCTTACCGCAGCCCGCCCAATTCAACCCTCAATCCTCAACACTCGACAATTCAAACTCAGTCAGCGTTGAATTTATACCCCACGCCCTTAATGGTTTGGATGTGGTGGTCGCCGACTTTCTCGCGCACTTTGCGCACGTGCACGTCCACGGTGCGGGCCAGCACAAAAACGTCGTTGCCCCAGATATTTTGCAGGAGCTCGTCGCGGTTGAATACCTTGTGGGGCGAGGCGGCCAGGAAGGACAGCAGCTCAAATTCCTTTTTGGGGAGAATGATTTTGCGTCCGTCCTGATAGACGGCGTAGCCGGTGCGGTCGATGCGGAGGCCGTTGATTTCGATGGCGTCGATGACGGCGTTGGGGTCGTGGTCGCGGCGTTTTACGGCGGCCAGGCGGCCCAGCAAGGCCCTGGGCTTGATGGGCTTGGCGATAAAATCGTCGGCCCCGGCTTCAAAAGCCGCCACTTCCGAAAACTCCTCGGCGCGGGCTGTGAGAAAAAGAATGTAGGTGTCTTTGAACTTGGGCTGCTCACGTAGCAGGCGGCAGGTAGCAATGCCGTCAAGGTTGGGCATCATCACATCGAGCAGAATGATGTCGGGGTTGAAGGCGGCGGCCACTTCGAGGGCTTTGCGGCCGTCGGCAGCCGAGGCGGTGAGGTAACCTTCCTTTTTAAGGTTAAACTCCAATAGTTCAACGATGTCCGGGTCGTCGTCAACTACCAGGATTTTGTAAACGGCGCTTTTAGGAGTGGCCACGGGCAAGGAGCTTGAGTGAAAAACACTTGTGGCTGCAAAGTTACCGCATCGGCCGGGGCGGGCATGTTACGTTTGTGTGATGCAGGCCATTGGCTCATGAGCAGCCTTTTTACTGGTTGCAGCAGGGCTGGGTTTGGCGGCTACAGGCTGTCGGCCTGCGGGCGGGCGGCGGTGCTGTCGGCCGCCGGGCGGCTGGGGCGCGGCACGGGCGGGGCCGGGCTAGTGGGCGCTACCCGCACGGTTTCGGGGGCGGCAGGGGCGGCGGGCAGTGGCGCAGCTTGCGGGCCGGTTTCGATGGCCGCTGCGGTGCTGTCAGCGGCGGTTTGACTTTGGCTGTCGAGGCGCTCCGAGGGGTGGCGGCCTATGGTTAGGTACAGCACGAGGCCCAGCAGCACCAGTAAGCCCCCGAGGGCTAGCACGAGGTTCAGGTAGTTAGTGGGCTGGGCCGAAATAGCCTGAACCGCTGCCGCCTCAGCGTAGGTATCGGCGATGGTGGGCGCGGTTAGAACCCCGGTGTCAACGGTTTCGGGCAGCAGGCCAGCCTGTTCAGTAGCTACGGCATACGGCTCAGAGGCAGCGGCCAAATCGGCAGCGAAGTTGGCTGGGGCCTCGGCATTACCTTCGGCTTCGGCGGCCACGACGGGGCTGGCAGCAAACACCAGCTGCTGCTTCAGGGCCTCAAACTCGGCGGGGGTGATGGTGCCCGCGTCGAGCATTTCGCGGAGTTGGCGCAGGGTTTCGAGGGGCGAGGAAGCAGGTGTCATGGAAGGAAAAATCGGGGGCAACTAGTTTTTGCGGTCGAGGGCGGTGAGGCGGTCGCGGCGGCGTTGCAGCCGCAGCTGGGCGGCCTGGCGCGTAACCATGTTTTTGACGAGGGCCACCGAGTCCTGAGCTACTTGCTGCTTGTTGGCGAGGTTTTGCTTGCGCATCTCCTCAATGCGTGTCAGATTGTTGGCGGTGCTGCGGCGGGCTTCGGCGGTGCTGCGCTCCAGCTTTTCCTTATCTTTTTCGGCCTCTTTCAGCTTCTTTTCGGCTTCGGCAATCAGGTCGCGGTAGGCTTTGAGGCGGGCGGCCCCGGCAA
>JANXUO010000156.1 GCA_025356245.1 Hymenobacter sp. | reverse complement strand
GTCGGACCCCCAGTTGATGAAGCGTTTGCCGCGCAGGTTCATGTTCTCGGGCTTGTCGCCGAGGCCGTAGTAGTGCACGCCGCCGGGCACCTGCTTGCTCATCTTCACGATGTCGTTGCCGGTGTCGTAATCGGGCTGGTAATGGAAGCCCCGCTCGTCGTCGGAGAGGATGTTGCCCGAGCGGTCGAGCACGCGGGTGCGCAGGCCGTCCTTGCTCACGGTACAAATGAGGCGGGCGGTGGTGAGGCGGTAGTGGTCGGCTTTTTCGGTGAATTCGAGGAAGGTCGGGCCGGGGCGGCCGGCGAGGGCTTCGGCGGGCACGGCGTAGCTAAAATCGGGGTGCAGCGCCCCGTCGGTGAGGTAGCGGAAGCGAATGATTTTGTCGTTCACCAGGTGCAGGGCCAGGCGCACGCCGTTGGCGCAGGTGAAGAGGTAGTGGGCCGGGGCCGGGTTGTCGGCCGTGCGCACGGTGTCGGCCGCGAGTTCCTGGTGGGCCTGGGCCGCCAGGTTGTTCACCATGTAATTATTTTCCTGGAGCGAATCGGAATTCATAAAAAAGCAACCGGTGGCGGGCACCGGGAAAAGTCAGAAAAAGCGGGCAGCGCCACGACCATAGCAGCGGGCAACAAGCCCGGCCGCCGTATTGATTGCGGCTGGTTTAAGCCTGCAAGTTAAGGCGAGCGGGCCGCTGGTGGCTATTTGAAAGTTTGGGCTTGCCCCGCCAATTCCTCACGCCGCGTCGTCAACTCCCCTTGCGCGGGGCAGTTATTAATTTGCCCTTGCCACCAGAAAAACCTACGCTCCGGCTTGGAAGCTGCCGGGCGGCTGCCATCTTTGTCGGGTGGCCCCAACGGCGGGGCCTTTCCTGTTGCCGCTGCCATGTCCCGTCTTCCCCCTTCGTCGCTGCTGCTGGTGCTGGCCTGGGACGCGGCCGACCCGGCCCTGCGGCGCGGCGGCCTGCGGCCCGCCCCGCCCCTGCCCCTGCTGCGGGCGCTGGCCCGGCTGCGGCCGCTGCTGGCCGTGCTGCCCCAGCTGCCCGGCGGGGCCGAAGTAGCCGATTTGGCCGCCGAAGTTGAAGCCGAGGCTTTGCTCGAAGTCCCGGCTGCGCCCGCGCCGGCCAGTCCCGAATTACAGCTGGAGGAGGATTATCCTGCCCCGGTTCCGGCCCTTGCCCTGCCCGCCGCTTCGCTCCCCGGTCCGGCCCCGCGCCTACCCGCCCCGCCCGCGCCCGGCGTGTTGCTGCTGGCCCCGCCGCGCTTGCTGCCCGCGCCGTTTGCCTCGCGGGTGCTGGGCGTGGCCGAAGGCCTGCCAACCGCCGTGCGCGCCGAAGTTGCCGCCGGACTTATTGGGGAAGCTACCGCCAAGCCCGCCGCTGCCCTGGCCTTGCGGATACCACTCGCCCAACGCCCCCCCGACGGCACCAGCTGGCTGGCCCCCGCCGCGCCCTACCTGGGCAGCAGCGCGCGCAGCAATGGGCCGTTATCCATCACTATTTTTCAGCCCGAAGAACCGAAAAAAGAATCAGGCGACGGAAGTAATTCTCTTGATTTCCACCCTGCATTCCAGGCTTTTCGGCAGATTGCGGTTGACGACTCCGGCGGCCCGATTGATTTACCCACTGGTTCGTCAGCGCTCTTTTCGGAGGAGGTTTCGGAGAAGGTTTCAGTACCAAATTCCGACCTCGAAGCCGACGCCGCGCCCGAGCCAGGCCCGGCCGAAGCCGCTGCCCTCGGCACCGCCGAAGCCCCCGAGCAAGCCCCTGCCCGCTCCTACCCCAACGCGGCCCACGCTACCCTAAGCCACGGCCTGCAAGCCCTGCACCGCCCCGAAACCCCGGCCGTCGCCCCGCCCGAAAACACCGCCGGGGCACTGCCCGAAACGCCCTTCGCCCTGGCTGACGACCTGCACTACCGCCTCATTCAGTACGCCCGCTTTGCCGTGCCGCTGGTGGCGGCCCAGCACCAAACCTTCGGGCTGGTGTACGCCGCCGACTGGCCTACCTGGCTGGCGGCCCTCGAAATGCGCTATCGCTACCGCTGCCCGCTGGTGCTGCATCTCAGCGCCTTAGCCGCCGATGCGGCCGCCCCCGCCGAGCGCGGCTGGCTCCTGGAGCTGGAACGCTACGCCCTGCGCCGCGCCCACACCGTTTTGGTAGCCACCGAGGGCCTGCGGCAGCACGTGCTGGCCGCCTACCCCGCACTGCCCCCCGGCCGCGTAGTGGTGACGGACGTGACCGATGCGGCCGCCCTGGCGCTGGCGCTGGGCAAGATTGGCTAATTTTGAGGCCCTTGGCACCGGGCTGTGCCCCCGTAGTAGGCGCTCGCAAGCTCTTTCGGAGTTGCACTCCGAAAGCCGGCCTGCCGGGGAGTTGTACTCCCCAATCGTTGAACGATTT
>JANXUO010000124.1 GCA_025356245.1 Hymenobacter sp. | reverse complement strand
AGCGCGAATAACTCAGCTTGGAGAGCAGCGTGTCGGGGGCAATGCCCGGCAAGTCGGCAAGGGCACTTACTCTAGCAGTTGCATCAGCCCCTAGCAGACTTAATCCTTCGATGCCAAGCATTTGCAATTTTGTCGACGCTGTCGACAAAATTTGCGGATACGCCTGATAGAACCACAAGCAACGGTAGAGCCGGGGTTCCGACAACCCTTTCACCTGCTTCACGCGGCTGGCCAGTTCGGACATGAGGCGTTCGCCGTAGGCAGCCCGGTCGGCTCCTTCCAACTCGTACTCGGCTATGTAGAAGCCGATGCACCAGTTGCGAATCGTGAGCCAGTAGTTGGCCTGTTGCGCGGCGACCCGCGCCGTTTGGTCGTGGAGCCGCGCAATGCGCTGGACGAGCGTCGAAAGGCTCCGCTTTTCCATTTAATTGCACTTCGTCGCCACGAATATAGGTCAAACAAAAACCGCCCCGGCGTTTGGCCAGGGCGGTTTTTGTTTGGTTCTTACAGCGCTTGCTCGTGGTTAACGGGCAGGTCGGACTCGGGTAATTCAACCGGGCGGCGGTCGTCGCGGCGGTCGCGGTTTTGGTAGTTTTTGTTTTGGGCTTCGCGGCGCTGCTCAGCAACGTCAAATTTGTCGTAGGCCAGCACGATTTCCTTGACGAGACGATGGCGCACCACGTCTTCAACCGTCATTTCGACAAAGCCGATACCGGGTACATCTTTCAAAATATCCAGGGCTTGCATCAGGCCCGATTTCTGGCGGGTGGGCAGGTCAATCTGGCTGCGGTCGCCGTTCACCATCACGCGGGCGGTGGGTCCCATGCGGGTCAGGAACATCTTGATTTGGCTCGGGGTGGTGTTCTGGGCTTCGTCGAGCAGCACGAAGGCGTTGTTGAGCGTTCGACCCCGCATGTAGGCGAGGGGCGCAATTTCGATGATTTTATTTTCCTGGTAAAACTTCAGCTTTTCGGGCGGAATCATGTCCTCCAAGGCGTCGTAAATCGGGCGCATGTAGGGGTCCACTTTCTCCTTCATGTCGCCGGGCAGGAAGCCAAGGCTTTCGCCAGCCTCCACGACGGGGCGCGAAATGATGATTTTTTTGACCTCCTTGTTTTTCAGCGCCCGCACGGCCAGGGCCTCCGAAATATACGTTTTGCCCGTGCCTGCCGGCCCGAGGGTGAAGGTGAGGTCGTGCTTCATCACGGTATCCACCAGCTTTTGCTGGTTGGCCGTTTTGGCTTTGATGACGCCGCCCTTGGCCCCAAAGAGAATAACGTCGGGTGAGGCAGCCAACACCCGGCCTTCGGCCTCCTCACTAGTGACGGAAAGATACTGGTTCACCGTTTTTTCGGTGATTTGCCCGTACTGGTGGTAGTGCTCGATGAGCGAGGAGAGAATGGCGTTGATGCGGGCAATGACTTCCGTCTGGCCCTGAATTTTGATTTCGTTGCCCCGGCTCACGATTCTTGAGCCCGGAAAAGCGGCCGCCAACTGACGGATGTTCTGGTTGTCGGGGCCAAGGAATTCGAGCAGCGACACGTTTTCGAGGGTGACGGTTTTTTCGACCAATGCGGGGAAGAAATTAGGAAAAGTGGGGAAAAGAAGAAGTAGCGCGACAGTAGAGTGAATAAATGCGGGCTTTGGGCTAGCGCTTGAGACAACAGTCCCTTTTTTACGCCGGACAACCGCCCGCCTCATCCCGTAAACCGGCTACTTTTGCACCCGGTTCACGCCGACGAACAATAGTACGAAAAACCCGCGAAACCAGGCATGGGTCTCCTCACCCTCCTCACCGATTTTGGCTACCGCGACCACTACGTGGCCGCGTTGCGGGCGCGGCTTTGGGCGCTGGCCCCCACCCTGCCGGTGGTGGACATTACGCACGCCATCGACCCGTTTAACGTGCCCCACGCGGCGCACGTGCTGGGGGCGGTGTTCCGCGATTTTCCGGCCGGCACCGTGCACGTAATTGGCGTATGCGACCACGGCCGGGGCAGCGAACCTACCTGGCAAGCCGCTCGCTTTCAAGACCATTACTTTGTGATGGCCGACAACGGCTTGCTAGCCCTGCTCTGCCACGGTGCCCCCGACGAGCTGGTGGCGCTGCCCGCCGCCGTCAGCCCCTCGCCCACCCGCGACGTACTGCTGCCCGCCGCCGTGGCCCTGGCCCAAGGCGCGCCGCTCGCCGACCTTGGCCCGGCCGTCACCGAATACTACCGCGTCAATAATTTTCAGCTGCGCCTGCTCGACGACCGCATCACCGGGCACGTCGTCCACGCCGACCACTACGGCAACCTCGTCACCAACATTTCGCGGGCGGCCGTGGAGGTGGTGGGGCGCAACCGGCCGTTCACGGTGCATTTTGGGCGGCAGGTGGTGCGCGAGTTTCAGCCGCACTTCTCGGCCGCCGTCCCGGGCGAGGCCGTCACGGTGTTCAACTCCCAGAATTGCCTGTGCCTGGGCATTTGCGAAGGCAACGCCGCCGAGCTACTGGGCCTGCACTTCGACTCGCAGGTGGATGTGCGGTTTGTGGGCGAATAAGTTGGGGAGAGTTATCAGTTAAGAGTTGCCCTTGCGCGGGACTGGCGGTCAAACTCCTTTCCTCAAACGAGGAAGGAAGTATGACCGCCAGCCACAAACTCTTAACTCATTTACAACGCTTTTTTCACATCGCCGAAGGCTACCCCCTGCGCCTCCTTGGCCTGGGGCACCACAGCGGCCATGCCGAAGAATTCGTGCGTGGTGCCGAGATAGAGCTGGTAATTCACTTTGACGCCGGCGGCGGCGAGCTTGTCGGCCAGTGTCTTGCCTTCGCTCATCAGCGGGTCAATTTCGGCCCCGATGATGGTGGTGGGCGGCAAGCCTTTCAGGTTGGCCCCTACGAGATTGATGCGCGGGTCTTTACCATCGGCGGGGGTGCGCAGGTAATGCTTGAAGAACCAGCCCATACCGGCCTTGTTGAGCGGCATCGACTCGGTATTTTTCTGGTACGAGGGCGTGTTTTGGTCGTAGCCCGCAACGGGGTACACTAACAGTTGGTACTTGGGCAGGGCCACTTTGCGGTCGCGGGCCATCAGGCTCACGGCGCAGGCCA
>JANXUO010000105.1 GCA_025356245.1 Hymenobacter sp. | reverse complement strand
CTTGCACTGAACTTATTTGATTGAAATCGTTTAGAGCAATTACCAGGTTGGTGTACGTAGCGCCAAGCAAATGCTTGGCGCTACGTACACCGAGCCATTCGCATCGTCAGCCCGCTTGCGGGCGTATTCGTTTCATCCGTTAAATCCGTTTGAATCTGCGGTCTAGCGGCGCATGGTTTTCTCGATGGCGTCCCACATATCAGGGGTTAGCATTTCGAGCTTGTTGAATTCGCCGGCACCGTTGAGCCACTCTCCGCCGTCGAGGGTAACGACTTCGCCGTTCATGTAGGCCGAGAAATCGGACACCAGGTACGCGGCCAGGTTGGCTAGTTCTTGGTACTGGCCCACGCGCTTGAGGGGCACGTTGGCGGCGGGGTCGAGCTTGCTGGCCAGGGGTTCGGGGAAGAGGCGACTCCAGGCACCTTCGGTGGGAAACGGGCCGGGGGCAATGGCATTGGAACGGATGCCGTATTTGGCCCACTCCACGGCCAGCGAGCGGGTAATGGCCAACACGCCGGCCTTGGCTGCCGCCGATGGTACCACGTAGGCCGAGCCCACCGAGGCGTAAGTTGTGACAATATTGAGGATGGTACCGGGCTTTTTGTCGGCTATCCAGCGCTTGCCCACGGCCAGGGTGCAGTTGTAGGTGCCGCGCAGCACAATGTCCACAATCACATCGAATGCCTTGTGGCTCAGGCGCTCGGTGGGACTGATGAAATTACCGGCGGCATTGTTGAGCAGCACATCCAGGCCGCCGAAGGTTTCGTACGTGCGGGCCAGCATGGCTTCTACTTCATCGTACTTGCGCACGTCGCAAGCCACGGCCAGCACCTGGCCACCGGTTTGCGTACGCAGCTCGGCGGCCGTTTTTTCGAGTACGTCGAGCTTGCGGCTTGTAATGGTGACGTTGGCTCCGAGTTGGAGGAAGTACGTCGTCATGGCCCGGCCCAGGCCGGTGCCGCCACCGGTGACAACAATTGTTTTGCCCGCCAGCGCATTGTCGCGCAACATGGGCTGGGTGTAAGGAGTATTCATACGGAAAAACGGAGGTAAGTAAAAGAATGGCAACCCATTGCTTTGCCCGGTTTATTCCCGTTCAAGTTCTCGCCTGGCCTACCAGTGGCAAAGTAACCGCCAAAACTCCAAACCAAAACCATCGTTGCGATATAGAGCTTCGGCATATATTTCGCACCTTTGTACTTTAATTACGGCTGCTCCGGTTGAGAGTAGCTGTTGTAATGTTGAACATGAGCAAGATTGGTACCGAGGAAGCGAGTAAATACCCCAACATCGAACGCGCTTCTACAGTGCTGCTTATGGGGTGCGGCTGGTTGGGTCAGGCGCTGGCCAAGCCCCTTTTGGCAAGTGGCCGGCACGTCATCGGTACCACCACTACCCCCGAAAACATGGCCTTGCTCGAAGAGCAGGGCATCGAGCCCCAACTATTTCGGCTGAGTCCTGATTTTAGCTCGGCGCAGGAGCGCAAGCTAGTTGAGATGCTGAAGGCCGCCGACGTGCTGGTGCTAGGCATCCCGCCGCGCAGCGCGGCGGCCGGGGCCTACCCCGCGCTGTTGCGGCCCGTGCACCGCACCATTGCCGCCGCCGGCACCCGCCACGTCATCTTCGTCAGCACCACCGGCGTTTACCCCAACGAGGCCCGCGTGATGCACGAAACCGACGCCGTGAGCACCCGCGATGCTTCGTCGGACATTCTGCGGGCCGAAGGCCACTTTGTGCCCCGCTACGGGCAGTGGAAAAGCACCGTAGTGCGCCTGGGTGGCCTCATTGGCCCCGACCGCGCGCCCGGCCACTTTCTGGCGGGCCGCCAAAACCTACCGCAAGGCAACGCCCCCACCAACCTAGTGCACCTCACCGATGCCGTCGGCGTCATCTCCAACATCATCGAAAACAACATCTGGGGCCACACCTTCAATGTGGTGGCCGACGAGCATCCGCTACGCCGCGACTTTTACCCCGCCGCCGCCAGTTTTCTTAACCTGCCCCCCCCCACCTTCCTACCCGAAACCAGCACCACTGGTAAAACCGTGGATAGCAGCCGGGTGCGCTCGATGGTGCCCTACAACTTTAAGCACGACGATTTGCTGGAAGCCTTGGCTGCCTGCTGATTGACCCAAGCTGTGGGCAGCCGCAGCGCGGCGATATATTTGTAGCAATGGGTTAAAGAGATGGTACAGAGCCGCGTAGCGGCGGTATGTTTCCATTGACCGGTCAGCGAAAACATACCGCCGCCACGCGACTGGGGCTTTATAAACACGCTGTTCTGCAAACATATCGCCGCGCTGCGGCTGTCCACAACCTAGGTTATGGATTAATTGAGCTTGCGTAGGGCGCATTCGCGAAATTGACCAACAGCGGCATTATCTTGTTGACGAAGACCGATGTTCGGCCGTTATCCCCCTAAGCAACCCGCAAAAAAGCCCCCCGCTGCAATCGCAGCGGGG
>JANXUO010000070.1 GCA_025356245.1 Hymenobacter sp. | reverse complement strand
CACGACAAGGGCCTCGTGCTGCTGCACGGCCCGCCCGGCACCGGCAAAACCACCTACCTGCGCCACCTCTGCGGCCTCGTGCCCGACAAGCGCAAGCTCTTCGTGCCCCCGCACCTGAGCGCCCAGCTCACCGACCCCGGCTTCATGCGCCTCATGGCCGAGTACCGCAACGCCGTCCTCATCATCGAGGACGCCGAGCAACTGCTGCTGCGCCGCGACAAGGCCGGGGCCAGCCCCAGCGCCGTCAGCACCCTGCTCAACCTGAGCGACGGCTTCCTGGCCGACGTGCTGCACCTGCAAATCATCTGCACCTTCAACACCGACCTCACCCTCATCGACCCCGCCCTGCTCCGCAAGGGCCGCCTCATCGCCTCGTACTACTTCGGCCCGCTGGCCCTGCCCAAAACCCAAGCCCTGGCCGCCGCCACCGGCTGGCCCACCGCCCCCACCGAACCCCTGCCGCTGGCCGAAATCTTCAACCCCGATGCGGCGCACGTCGTGGCGGCTCCCACGCCCGGCCCCATCGGGTTTGGGCGGTGAAAGGCGCGGCAACGAACACGATTTGCAACCGCTGCCTCGCCATCCCCACTTATGGTCTATCTCAAATTCAGCAGCCTGAAGGCCTACCTACCCCGAATAGCAGCCCTAAAAGTCAGGGCACTCGCGCAGTCGGACAATGAATGGGCCAAGACGTTGCAGCGCGCCGAAGAGACCATTGCGGCGGACATTCGAAGCGTAAGCCTGCCGCTGAACAGCTTGATACAAGCGCTAAAAGTGAACGCCGCCCACCGGGCCGCTCGCGCCCAACAAGCCCGCACTGACTAAGTCAGGATTTGCATTTTCGATAAAACACTTAATTTTACTTAATTGCGGTGGCTGCGCCCACCCCCGCGAACAACCGACCCAGCTTCTCATGCGCCCCCTCAACTTGCGCCCCCTCGCGCCCGAAACCCTGGCCCGCTACGCGGCCGAGGATGCCGCCGCCACGCTGGCCCTGGCCGCCCTGCCTGCCTCCGCCCACCTGCCCCCCGACCTGCAAACCGAAGCCTTCGGCCCCGCCGCCACGCGCTACCTCTTCAGCCTCGCCCGCCAGTACCAAAACAATGGCCTCACCTTCGTGGAACTGGTGCTGGCCGGGCGCGAGGCGGTAGCCAAAACCCTGGCTACTTGGGAACAAGACCCCGAGCGAAAGCGGGCGTACTGGTCGTGGTGGGCACGGCAGGGGATGCTGGTGGCTGTGCGGGAAAGATGTAACGGGGAGGGGTATTTATGTAGATTTTTCTAACGTAAGTTTGCGATACCATTTCATCACCAAACACACAATTTTGTCATGAACAAAATCTGGCTTCACCGCATTTCACATCACATGGAAATTGCTTCACCGCTATTGTCCGCTGGCTACCTAACCATCGGATTTTCGGATTTTTTGGATGTTGAAAATTTTCTGGATTCCGTCGCGCAACGAGGCATGATAGCAATTGATGAGGCTTGCTCGGTGTATTGGCCTAAGCATCCGCAACCACGAATCCGGCATAATCTCAAGCGTTTCGCATATGATATGAAGCAGGGGGATTGGGTAATTATTCCCAAATGGGAAAATTTTGATATCTATGAAATTATTGGCGAAAAACCACAAACCATTAGTGAACTTCCCAAGAGCCCCACGCAAGATTGGCATAAAAAACCTGTGACCCTCGGTCATGACGGTTATTTATATTGGGAAAATGGTGACTTGGTAGACTTGGGGTTTATGTGGCGTGTGAAACCGGTTAAAGTGCGACTATCTCGCTACAAGTTTGCTGATGCTGCCTTGACAGCACGCATGAAGTATCGCGGAACAAACATCGATATTTCGGACTTGCGTTCTAGCGTTGAAACAGCCATTTCCGGTTTTGATGCCAACCGACCTGTGGATTTGTACAACAGCTTGGCTGAAGCTACGGTACAAGCAGTGCTTTCTGTCCTCAGAAAGGAACTGAATGATGTTAAGTTTGAACGCTTGGTGAGGTGGTACTTGGAACGAGTAGGTGGTTCAGAAGCTGAAATACCAGCTAAGAATGAGCGCAACAAAGTGGGTGATGCAGATGTAGTAGCTGCTTTTGATTTTATCAAAACCGCTATTTACGTCCAAGTTAAATTTCACCAAGGAACTACAGACGAGTGGAGCGTAGAACAAATTGCCTCTTACCGCAACAGTGAGGCTGCAACAACTTTTGCTGATGGTTACTCGCAAGTTTGTTGGGTTGTTTCTTCGGCAAATAATTTCTCCGATGCGGCTGTTGAGTTAGCAAGGGAAAAGAATGTTCAGCTCATCAGCGGGGAACAATTTGCTCATATGTTGCTGCAAGTAGGGTTCACCGGGCTTGATACCGCGCTCGTTAGATAACGCCCGAACTGGCCCCAAGCTGACGCGAGTTTGGTCGGAGCCACAACTTCCTGCGCTAGCTGCACAAGGCCCGCGCCTTCGAGGCCGAGGCGCGGGC
>JANXUO010000266.1 GCA_025356245.1 Hymenobacter sp. | reverse complement strand
CTGGGCCTCCATCGAGAAATCGGGCACGGGGGCCAGGTTGGTGCCGTGGCCCGGCAGGTTGGGCGTCAGCAGCCGGTAGTGGTCAGGAAAGGGCCGCAGGAAATCAGTCCAGACTTCGCGGCTCTCGGCAAAGCCGTGCAGGAAAACAAGGGTAGGCATGGGGCAAAAGTAGTTTCTCGGGCCTGGTTTCCTGGTTCGAAGTCCGTTTGATTTATTTGCGTGACCTTTATGCCAGTTACCGGTTAAGGTGATAACCCCATCTGTAGCGCCCTGCCGCTGTTTCGTCGGAAACCAGAAACCAAAAACCCACCCCAATGCCCAAAATCATCTCGCCCGCCGTGGCGTGGCCCCACCTGTTGGCCGAAGTTCGTCGCCATGCTCCCGAAGTATTTGGGGCTGACGGCCAGTTCCTGAACCTGCTCGAAGGCCGCTGGCAGGAGCCGGGCGCTCCGCGCCCGTTCAATTCGCCGATTGACGGCACGGCGCTGGGCAGCCTGCCCATGCTGGGCCACGCCGTGGCGGAGCGGGCCGTGGTGTTCGCCAAAAATGAGGCGACCGATTGGGGTCGCCTGCCGCTGGCCGAGCGCCGCGCCCGCGTGCAAGCCTGCCTCGACGAGCTGAAGCCTCTGGCCGACCTCATCGGCAAGCTCTTGATGTGGGAAATCGGCAAAACATACGCCTTGGGTTTCACCGACATCGACCGCGCTATTGACGGGGCCCAGTGGTACATCGATAACATGGAAGGGATGCTGAAAGACCGGCAGCCCGTGGGCCTCGTCAGCAACATCGCGTCGTGGAACTACCCTTTTTCGGTGCTGTTTCACGCCGTGCTGGTGCAGGCGCTGGCGGGCAACGCCGTCATCGCCAAAACGCCTACCGACGGCGGCTTCATCTCCTTGAGCCTGGCCTTTGCCGTGGCGCGCCGCTGCGGGCTGCCCGTGGCACTGGTGAGCGGCCCGGGCGCCGAGCTGAGCGCCGTGCTGGTGCAGGATGGCCGCGTCGATGCCCTCAGCTTTGTGGGCGGGCGCTACAGTGGCCGTACCATTGCCGATGCCCTGGCCGAAAATCAAAAGCGCTACATGCTGGAGATGGAAGGCGTGAACACCTACGGCATCTGGAACTTCTCGAACTGGGAGCTGCTGGCTACCCACTTGCGCAAGGGCTACGACTACGGCAAGCAGCGCTGCACGGCCTACGTGCGCTTTGTGGTCGAGCGCCGCCTGTTTCCGCAATTCCTCGAAACCTACCTGGGCGTTGTCAAAAGCCTCAAAGTAGGCAACCCTACGCTGGTTGACCACGCCGACGACCCGCTGCCGGAGCTGGCTTTCGGCCCCGTCATCAACGCCCGCCAGGCCGAAGACCTTGACCGCCTCTACCACAACGCCCTGCAAACCGGGGCCACCCCGCTCTACGATGGGCAGCTCGACGACAGCCTCTTCCTGCCCGGCCAGGACCGCTCGGCCTACCGCGCGCCGCGCGCCCTCGTGGGCCTGCCCCGCCAAAGCGAGCTGTACTACCGCGAGCCTTTCGGCCCCATCGACAGCATCGTGCTGGTAGATAGGGTAGAAGAGCTGGTGGGCGAAATGAATATCTCCAACGGCGCCCTGGTGGCCGCCGTGATGAGCGACGACGCCACCTGGGCCGCCCGCACAGCCAAGGAAATCCGCGCTTTTAAAGTGGGCGTCAATGCCCTGCGCTCGCGCGGCGACCGCGCCGAAGTGTTCGGCGGCCTCGGCGAGAGCTGGAAGGGCGCCTTCGTGGGCGGCGCGCTGCTGGTTGAGGCCGTCACCACCGGCCCCGGCCCCGTGCTGGGCAACTACCCCGAAGCCACGCTGCTACCCGAAAAAGTATAGTGCGGGATTAAAACCCGCAAGCTATTGCCAACAAGGCCAATACAAAAATACCTCCCTGCGCACAGCAGGGAGGTATTTTTGGTTTCTTCAAACAGCTTCTTAACCAGCAAGCAGCCTACAGCTGCTTGGCCAGCCACAGCGAGGCATTCAGGTGCAGGCGCGAGTGGCTGGCGATTTCCGTCCAGCCGGGGTACAGGGTGTGGCCGCTGCTGCCGGTGCCGTCGTCGGCGGGCGAAGAATCGGTGATGAGCACCACGCGGCCCGTGCCGAAGGTGCTGCTGGCGCACATGGCCGCCGTGCTGCCCTGGGTCACGCTGCCGCGCCAGATGAGCGGGGTGGCCGTGGTGGTGGCAATGGTGGCCCCGTTGCTGAACTTAAGCTGCGTAACCGCCCCCTGGCTGCCGTTGAGAATGGGGTTGGCCCCGGCCCTCACATTAGTGGTGGTTTCGGAGATGTTGGTCAGCTCGACCCTCAGGCCGAAGGGGTTAGCCTGCACCGAGTTGGTGGTCATCAGGTCGTTCCAGATGGCGGGCGAATCCCAGCCGTCGTTGTTGCGGTCGGAGATGTTGTGGTCCGAAATCATAAACAGGCCGCCGCCGTTCTGCACAAAGCGCAGGATGGCTGTTTTTTCCGCATCGCTGAACCTGGTGTTTGGCTCATCCACTACAAACACGCGGTAGTTGGCCAAATCCTGGGTGTTGGTGGTGTTGCCGTAGCTGATGGCCACGCCCGAAGGCAAGGTTTCGACGGTATTGCCGAGCTTGGCCAGGGCCACGCCCCAGGCCGAGAGGCCGCCCGTCCAGTAGCTCTCTAGGGTGCTGGCCGTGATGCCACTTTGGGCCGGGGTGGGATAGCGGGCGGCACGGCCGGCATCCTCGTCGGGTACCCAGTCGGCGTTGCTGGCGGTTTCGGCGTGGCTGCCGTCAAACAGGAATTTCTTGCCACCCGTGGCGGGCGGCGGGGTAGTGCCGCCGTAGGGCTGCACGTTCAGGTTGTCGAGGTTGAGGCGGGCGGTAGTGGCGTCGGTCTTGCGAATTTCGAGGCGCACCGGGGCGGGCAGGTTCACGGCGAAGGAGGCCGTTTGCAGCGTGGTGCCGCTGGTGCTGACGGTGCTGCCGATTTTAGTGTAGGTGCTGCCGCTGTTGGCCGAGGCCCACAGCTCCCAAGTGCTGGCGGCATCGGTGCCGTAGCGGGCATGGTCGAGGGTCACGGTGCCTGCGCCGCCGCTCAAATCGAAGCTCATCGTGAGCTTACCGCTGTTGCGGAGGCGGGCGGCCTGGGTGCCGGTCTTCGCGTCGGAGGTCGAGTTGCCGAGCAAGGCATCGTCAAACGTCCAACTACCCGAAGCCAGTATTACCGGTCCCACGGTGTAGGAAGTTTTAGTGCCCGTTTCGAAGGTTTCGGCCACGGCCGTGGCGTCGGCGCTGCTGCTGGTTGTGGTGGGCAGGGCTGGCGTGGGGTCGGGCCGGGTGCAGCCATTGAGCACGGCCAGCGCCAGTGCGGGCACGGCCAGTAAGCGGACAAAGTGCTTCATTCAGAATTGAGGGTACCCAGCCCAGCGGTAGGCATGGTTTAATGAACAAAACTAAGCCTTTTGTATCGGTATTTACATGAATTTTCTGTGTTTTTTGAGAAATTGATAATTGTGTAACACGGCTCTTTAGTTTGGGAAGAGCTGGTGGCGGTTAAGTGACTACATAAAAAGGGTGCCCTGACCTAAGCCGGGGCACCCTTTGATAATTGCGCCAAGTTGGTTTCAATCCTTCGCGGGCCAGAAGCCCGCGTTGTAACTATGCATTTATGCCTTCGGCCGAAGCGACCAGCTCGGCTAGGTCGAAGACCTGCACCCGGCTTTCCTGCTCTTTGTTTTTCACGCCGTCGCTCATCATCGTCATGCAAAACGGGCAGCTTACGGCAATGATGCTGCCTTGCAAATCATGGGCAGCGGGGGCCGCAGTTTCGGTTTCGACACCGCCTAGGTTGGCCAGGGCCGCCGCCGTGCCGCTGAGGGTTGCCAAGGCTTCCTCGGCGCGTTCGATGTTAATTTCCTTGCGGCCCGGCTCGGCCTCTTTCCACATTTGGGCACCGCCTGCGCCGCAGCACAGGCCGTTGGCGCGGCTGCGCTTCATCTCCACCAGGTCGGCGTCGAGGGCGGCCAATACATCGCGGGGGGCTTCGTAAATGTTGTTGGCGCGGCCCAGGTAGCACGAGTCGTGGAAGGTGATGCGGCGGCCTTTGAAGCTTTCGCCGCCCGTCATGCCCACCTTGCCTTCGTCGATGAGCTGTTGCAAGTACGTGCTGTGGTGAATGACTTCGTAGTTGCCGCCCAAGGCCGGATATTCGTTTTTGATGGTGTTGAAGCAGTGCGGGCAGGCTGTTACTATCTTTTTGATGTTGTAGCCGTTGAGTGTCGTGATGTTCTGCATGGCCTGCATCTGGAACAGAAACTCGTTGCCGGCCCGCTTGGCCGGGTCGCCGGTGCAGCTTTCTTCGAGGCCCAGCACGGCGTACTTGGTGCCCACGTGGTCGAGGATGCGGACGAAGGCGCGGGTCACGCGCTTGTAGCGGTCGTCGAAGGCACCGGCGCAGCCCACCCAGAACAGGATTTCGGGCGCTTCGCCCGCGGCGGCCAAGTCGGCCATTACGGGGACGGTGATTGGGCGCTTGCTTACTTCAGGAGTCATATTCTAATTTTTAGCGCAGAGTTCTGCCGGGTTAGCAGCGTTCCGCGAAGGCTGGCGTTTGACTTTGCGTGACTTCTTTTCAACTCTGCGCGACTTCGCGCGAAACACCCTCCGCCACGTACAATTCCTCGGCCCAGTTGAACCTATCCGAGGGCGAAAAAGCCCACGGCGCCCCGTTATTCTCAATGTTCGAAAACATGGCGTTGAGCGAAGCCGGCGCCGCCGATTCTTCCAACACCAAAAAGCGGCGCATCTCAATGATGCTTTCCAAGGGGTTGATGTTCACCGGGCAGCTCTCGACGCAGGCATTGCAGGTGGTGCAGGCCCACAACTCTTCGGGGGTTACTTTGCCGCGCAGCAGCGTGGCGTTGGCCAGGTCGGTAATGGGTTCGTGCTTGGCTTCGGCCCCGTAAATGTTGGGCTGGAAGATGAGCGGCGAATTATATTTTTCCTCCACCCGGTCGCGGGTGTCCATGATGATTTTGCGGGGCGAGAGCAGCTTGCCCGTGAGGTTGGCGGGGCACACCGAGGTGCAACGCCCGCACTCGGTGCAGGAGTAGGCGGCCAGCAGGTTGGTCCACGGCAGGTCGTCCACGTCTTTGGCCCCGAAGGGCGTGGGAGCCAGGGCCGAGCCGTCGGGGTTGGTGGCCGGGGCGGGTACCACGAAGCTGGGGTCCATCATGGCCCGCACCTCGTTGGTGATGCTCTCCACGTTCGAGAACTGCCCCTGCGGCACCAGGCGCGAATACCACACCCCCGGAAACGCCATGATGATGTGGAAGTGCTTCGAGCTGGGCAAGTAGTTCAAAAACAACAAAATGCCCGTGATGTGAAACCACCAGCCGGCCCGCTCCAGCACCTCCAGAGTGCCCACGCTGGCCGCTGGCAGCAGCCCCACCAGCAGGTTGCTCACCGGAAAAGTGCCAGCTAGTTCTTTGCCCTCGATTTCGTGCAGCTTGAGGTCGGCCGTGTTCATGAAGAACAGCGCGAACATCAGCACCACCTCAATGTAAAGAATGATGTTGGCATCGAGCCGGGGCCACATCCGCAGTTCCGGCCCTGTGAAACGGCGTACCGGCGGCTGGTGGTTGCGCCGCCACCAGAACGCGGCCACCGCCACCAGCACCAAGGCCGCCAGGATTTCGTTGGTCGCCATCAGCCCGTCGTACACCGGCCCCAGAAACTTGAGCACCCGGTGCGTACCAAAGAGCCCGTCAATCACGATTTCAAGCACCTCAATATTAATCACCAAAAACCCGACGTATACCACGAGGTGTAGCAGCGCCGGCGTGGTGCGCTTGAACATTTTGGACTGCCCGAACGCTACCAGAAATGTTTTGCGGAGCCGCTCGGCGGCATTGCCGCTCGCGTCACGGTCGCGCCCCACCAAAATATTGGCCCGGATTTTCCGTACCTGCCAGGCAAATAAGCCGAAGGCTGCCAGCAGCAGCAGCGCGAAGATTACTGTTTGCACCATAGTAAAGTAAAGGTAAGACAGCGGCCGGTTTCGCTCGCAAAATAGTAGGCGCGCCTACTACTTTTGCGGGATTTTAATTAGCTCAACGCGGTTCCCATGTGTTTTTTTACGAAACTTTTTTGGACGGTGGCCGACTTTTCGTAACTTTGCACCCCCAAGCCGCCGCAAGGTGGTACGGAAACCGAGCAGGCAACATAGCTCAGTTGGTAGAGCACAGCACTGAAAATGCTGGTGTCGTTGGTTCGATTCCAACTGTTGCCACAAAAAACGGCCCTGGCATTGCGCCAGGGCCGTGTTTTTTTTTTTTGTTGGTTCAGTTCCTGCGGTGAGCTTGAGTGATGGGTCAGGTCTGTAAAAAACGAGTGCAGTAACACTGCGGGCGCAAGGATGTGCAACTTCACTTTTGAGCGGGTGCTAAACGCCAGCTGAACGTCAGTTCTTTTTGCAAAAAAACCGTACCTTAGACATTGCTTGGACTACGCTGATGAGGTTCGTTCCGGCCACAAACGGGTGATGACACGATTCCTTGAAACATTTCGAGTGGGTGGCATCTATCATCAGGCAAATCCGGCCTGTTTTCACAGGAAGTAGCTAGTTGCCTGCAATGGCTTTGAATTTAAACGTATGAAAGAGATTGAAAAGCGGTACCGGAGCTTAATTGAGGCTAGCCAGGATTTACTGGTTACGGTCAACCTGAAGGGCAATGTCATTGATGTCAACGAGGCGGCGGTAAAAATTACCGGCGTCGAGCGCGACATTTTGCTCGGCTCAGACTTCTTCCACTACTTCACGGAACCGGGCCTGGTCAGGGGCGTGTACCAGGAGATAGTGGACAGTGGCGCGGTGAGCAATGTGCCCGGTACGCTTCGCCACACCAACGGTACGCTTATCGAGGTGTTGCTCGACGGCTCGGCTTATAAGGACGAGCACGGCAAGCTGCTGGGGGCAGTGATAGTGGCCCGGGAGGATGCTGAAAAAAAGTGGGCCACCGAGTTAGATATCGCCAATAAGGAGCTGGCCTTTCAGCACAACGAAAAGGAAAAGCGGGCCGACGAACTTAGCATAGCCAACGAAGAGCTGGCTTTTCAG
>JANXUO010000264.1 GCA_025356245.1 Hymenobacter sp. | reverse complement strand
GGCGTACAGGCAAAGCGAATTGTTGCACAATACGCTTCGGTACTGGGCCGCGCCAGCCGCCGCAGGCCACGGACGCTCGGCGGGTTTCAAAACCAGAAAGGCACGGTGCGTAGCCACTGGTACCCGCCCCACAAATTGAATGCGCGGCCGGGAACGGCCCTGCGCCCAGGCGCGGTGCGTAAAAAACACCTCGTAGCCGGGTACGGTGGTCAGCACGTTGCGCGGGGGCTGGGTGGCCAGCCAAGCCTCCGCCTGCCGCCAATCCCGGTCTTCTCGTTGCGTAAGCTCCAGTATTTGAAACCGGTTTGCCAGTCGCGCCCCCGCGTAGGCAGCGCCTAGCACGAAGGCTAACGTCCAGAGCGCGGTGCCCCGGGCCGGCCAGCGGCGGGCCACGCTGTGCAGCGCCAGGGCCGCCAACAAACAGGTTAGCCAGGCGGTGTAGTGCAGGGTGCGGGCCGGTGGCAGCACCCGTTGTGCTACCAGCAAGGGCCACGGCGCCACGGCCGCCACCCACGCCATCCAGGCTACCGGCCGCCAGGCCACCCGGCCCCATACCATCACCGCCACCGGCGCCAGGGCCAGCAGCCCTACCAAGGGCAGCGCCAGCGCCGAGCTGCCATAAATGCCCCCGGCCACCAGCTGCCAGTGGTGCGGAAACTGCTGCACCACCGCCCCCAGGCCCAGGGGCCGCACGTACGGATTGGCCAACAGCAGCGCCCACCCCGAGAGTAACTCCACGGGTAGGTAGAGCACGGCCGCCAGGGCTCCCACGCCCGCGCCTGCCAGCAGTGCCTGCGGGCGCAGCTGCCGGCCACTACGGCTGCCCCCAATCAGCAACGCCGCCGCTAGCCCGGCAAAGGCGTACACGAACGTCGGAATGAAATAAAAACCGGCCAGGCAGGCGGCCGTCCACACCGCCCAGGCCAGGCGGTGGTAGGCGGGGCCGCGCAGCAACACGACCGTCGCGAGCGCCGCCGCCTGCACGCACCCGGTTTGCAGGCCGTAGCCGCGGGCCACGGTGGCGTATTCCACGGCCATGGGCGAAAGCTGAAAGACCAGGGTGACCAGGGCGGCCACGCGCAGGCCGGTGAGCTGGGCCAGTCCGACGAAGCCACCTACCAGCGCGGCCAGCCCCAGCCCGAGCGCGGGCAGGCGCATCAGCACGTCGGGGTTGCCCGCCGGGGCCAGCCGCAGTACCGCCCCGGCCAGCAGGTTGTAGAGCACGTGGTTGTTGGGGAGCAGGTAGAAGCCCGCCGTTACGGCCGCGCCGGGGGCGGCGAAATAATCGGCGCTCACCTGCTCATCGGCATTAAACGGGTTGTGGAGGAGAAAATAAGCGCGCACCGCTACCACCGTCAGCAGCAGGGCCACCGCGCCCGCCCAAGCCCCGCCGGACTGCTGCCCGAGGCGCTGCGCGAGCCGCTGCCCCGCCCGCCGGACCTCGTGACGCAGCCGCCGCATTTCGTGCCCGAAGGCCCGGTGCCCACCGGCCAGCCCTAGTATTCCCACTGTGGTCAGGGCAAAGGCGACACCCCGCAACAGCGCAAAGTTTGCGGCGGAGTGGGCCAGGTGCTGGGGTGGTTGTGGGGCCGCCGCCCGTTGGGCCGCAGCATTGGCCGCATCCAGGGCGGGGCCCAACGTGCCGTAAGGCAAAAACCCATAAAGCCACACCAGGTGCAGCCCGGCCAGTACCAGGCAAATCAACAGCAGAAAAACGAGAAAGCGCATTATGTGATGCCCCGGACTTACTGGTCGCGGCCCAGGGCCGCAGGGGGAGTGGGCGGTTGAAAACACGTCTCAAACACATTCCCCGCTTCCTCGTCGGCAATGCTGCTGAAGAGGAAACCGGCAATGGTTTTGGGGTAGAAAAACGTCGATTTTGCGGGCATCACCGCGCCGGAGTGGCACACGGCCTCTACCTCGGCCATGCTCACTTCGTTCACGATGAGGGCGGCGCGGGCCTCGCCGCGGTCCACGCGTTGCAGGCAGTCGGAGAAGCTGCGGACGTACGTCACACCGGGCCAGGCGCGCTGCGCATCGGGGCCGGCTACGCCCAGCGCCCGTTCCAGCACAAAGTAGTGCAGCACCGTCAAATCGAGGTTTTTGACTTCGGGTGTGGTGTCCCAGCTCAGCTCGGCGTGCACTTCGGGGCGCAGGCGCAGTTTGTACGCCGCGCCGCCCAAATACAGCCCGAAAGCCCAGGGCTTGCCGGCAATCAGTTCGGGCAGCCCGGCGGCTTCCTCGCGCGGCAGCACGGTAAAGTAGGGGAGGAGCCGCGCCAGAAAGTCGGCGTCGCTCAGGCCACCGGGGAGCTCCAGCAACAGGCGGTGGGTGGGCAGGATGCGCAGGTCGTCGGCCGCAGAGTTGGTGAGGTACATCAGGTGGAAATGCCAGGGTTCGCGGCCCGTAACGGGCACGCCGGCGGCCTGGGCCGCGGCCGTGCGGGCGTGCCGGTAGGCCAGCGAGCCTTCGTAGCGGTGGTGGCCGTCGGCCAGAATGACCTGCCGGGCCGCCAGCATTGCCTGAAACTTCTGGATGACCCCCGCGTCCTGAATCACGGCCAGCACGTCGCGGGCGCCCTGGTAGTCTTCTTCGGTTTCGTAGAGCGGCGTGCGCATTGCCTCGTCCAGGTAGGGCTCCAGGCTGAAATCGTCGTCGCGGTAGAGGCCGTGGGTGGCGCTGGTCTGAAACTCGGTGCGGGCCAGCAGCGCCGCCCGGTCGCTGACGCTGGCGGGCAGCGTGTTCTCGTGGCGCAGCACCTTGTCCTCGGTCCAGTCGGCGGCCTTGATGTGGCACATAAAGCCCTTGCGGCAGTATTCGCGGGCCGAGCCCGGCAGTCGGAAGTACTGGTAGTAGGCATAAATGCCCGGCAGGGCGTCCTGCCGCAAAACGCCGGTGGCCTGCCACTCGCGCAGCCGCGTCAGCGCAGCCCCGGCGGGGTCGTCGCCCAAGGGCACGGTCAGGTGAATGGAGTTGAGCGGGTTGCGGTACAAGGCTTCGCGCTGCCGCGTCGAAACCACGTCGAACAGCGGCGAGGCGTAGGTGTCGATGTCGGCAGTTAGCTCCGGGGCGTAGCGCCAGCCCCGGAGAGGGCGTATCTCATTTATCATTCCAACAATCAGGTAGTAGCAGGGTTCGCTGAGGCTTGTTCCAAATGTGTAAAAATCTCAATTAACCATCAAGGGGCTAATCGGAAACGCCGCCATTCGCCGTTGGCCCCCAATTCGTACACCAGGCGGTCGTGCAGGCGTGAGGGGCGGCCCTGCCAGAACTCCAGCCGGGTGGGGTGCAACACGTAGCCGCCCCAGTGCGGCGGCCGGGGCAGTGGTTCCTGGCCGGCAAATTCGGCCGTTACGGCCCGCTCCAGGTCTTCCAACGCCTCCCGCCCGGCAATCTCCTGGCTTTGGGGCGAGGCCCAGGCCCCGATTTGGGAGCTGCGTGGCCGGCTCTGGAAGTACGCCGTCGAAACCGCGTCGCTGGCTTTGGTCACCCGGCCTTCCACGCGCACCTGCCGCTCCAGGCCCGGCCAGAAAAAGTTGAGGGCCGCCAGCGCGTCCGCCGCCAGCTCCTGCCCTTTGCGCGAGTCGTAGTTGCTGAAAAACAGGAAGCCTTCGTCTTCGGGCAAGCCTTTCAAGAGCACCACCCGCGAGCTGGGTTGGCCGGTAGCGGGCGCTACCGTGCTCAGGGTCATGGCGGTGGGCTCGTCGAGCTGGGCGGCCAGTGCCTCGTCGAGCCAGGCCCGGAACTGCACCACGGCGGCCGGGTGGGTGTCGGTTTCGGTCAGCGTGCGCTGGGCGTAGGTTTTGCGGAGGTCGGCCAGGGTAGCGTCGGTCATGGCGGTTATAATAAGGAACAGGGCAAGATTAGAACCCGAACAAGCGCCGGGGCGCACAAACCAGTAAAATCAAAAATTAGCCAAGTGCTTTTGCTTTGCCGGACGGCTTTTGCCCGGCTCTTTGCTATTTTTGTTCAACACCCAGTATTTGCTGCAAAGAAACAGCCGCCGCGTCCGAGGCGTTGGGTGGCAACTACCCGTCGCACCGGCCCGTAATCCGCTCATGGCACTTAAACCCGGCTCTTTTCTTGTTTCCAAACCCTTTTTGGGCGACGAAAATTTTGAGCGCAGCGTGGTACTGCTCTGCCGCGACTCCGCCAGCGAAGGCACCTTGGGCGTCATTGTCAACCGACCAATGCCCGCGAAACTGGGCGAGGTGCTGCCCGGCCCTGGCGCCCAAGTTCCGTGGATTGCCAGCTTGCCACTTTTTTACGGCGGACCGGTAGCCACCGACCGGGTACACGCGTTGCACCGGGCGCCCGCCCTGCCTAGTGCCGTGCCCATTGGCGGCGGTGTGAGTTGGGGCGGCGATTTTTCGGCGCTGCTGGAGTTGCTTTTCCAGCAGGAGCTCTCCGCCGCCGACGTGCGCCTTTACGTGGGCTACTCGGGCTGGAGCCCCGGCCAGCTGGCCGAAGAACGCCACCACGGCAGCTGGATAACGCATCCCAGTCAGCCCGACGAGGTGTTTGCGCCCAACCCCACCGAGCTGTGGCAAAGATTGTTGCGCGCAAAAGGTGGGCGGTTTGCCGCTCTCTCTAACTACCCCCGCGACCCGCGCTCGAACTAGTTGCCACTGGCCAAAGCGTTGGCGTAGGTGCCCGCATTTTCCGGAAGAAACCCAACGCCAGGTGCAAGAAACACACGGTTTTGGGGCTAATTTTGTCGTCCAATCCTCATTTGTTGCTTTTTTGGCCCCCCACTCCGGCTTTCCTAACCCTAAGTCGGCCACACCTTGCGTAGTATGACCCCTGACCACACCTCCGCTTCGGGCACGCCCGAAAACCCCGACCAGCGTTCCATTCTGGAGCAGCGACTGGCCGAAATTGCCGCCCGCGAAACCGATGCTCCGGCCCCCGACCACGGCACCCCCGAAGCCGCCGCCGCCGCCGAAACTGCCACCCACGTAGCGGACGAAGTCACGACCGACGGGCATGATATGTCGGCCCCCCAGGCCCGCGCCATCTCGCATTACGGCGTCGAAGCCCACTCCGAGCCAACGGCTGCCGGGAGCCCCGTAGTTACCGAAGCCGAGGTGAACCCCGAAACCCCCGCCCCGGCAGCGGAGGCCGACGCCAGCCCGTTGGCGGCACCCGCGCCTGCAATGGCCCCCGTCGCTCCCCATGAGGCTCCTGCTGCCGAAGCCGTTGCCACGTCCGAAGCCCTAGCCGCCGCACCGGTTGGGCTGGTGAACCCCGTGGCCGCCGAAGCCGAGGCCCTGCACCCCGAAACCCCCGCCCCGGTGGTGGAAGTAGCGGCCAGCCCGGCCCCTGTGGCCACCGTCGTCCCGGCTACCGTCGAGGAAACCGCTCCCGCACTACCAGAAGCACACCTTGCGGCGGCTGCCGAAATAGAAGCGGCGCCCGAAGCGATGGCCTCGTTGCCTACGTCGTCGGAAACGCCGGTGGCGGCCGTTGAGGAGGCCGGTGCCGCCGAAGCCGCGCACCACGCCGAGGAAGTTGAGAATGAGGGCGAAGCCGACGGGGATACCGCTGAGGCGCCCGCCCCGGCCGACATGCCCGACTTTGCTGGCGACGACCTGCCCGCCCAAACCCAGTACCTCATCGGCCTGCTGCGCGG
>JANXUO010000597.1 GCA_025356245.1 Hymenobacter sp. | reverse complement strand
GTGCCGCTGGCGCTGGAAGCGGCCCTGCACCGCCTGCAAACCCCCACGTTCGGGCGCATGGACGTGGGCCGCATCAACGGCCACGCCTTTTTTTGCACTGCCGGGCTGGGCTTCGACGCCCACGTGAGCCAGCACTTTGCCGCGGCCGGCACGCGGGGCCTGAGCACCTACCTGCGCGTGACGCTGCGCGAGTACCGCCGCTACCGGGCCACTCCCATTCAGCTCAGCCTCAACGGCGAAACCCGCGCTACCAGCTGTTACGTGCTGGCCTTCGCCAACGCAGCGCAGTACGGCAACAACGCCTACATTGCCCCCCAGGCCGACCTGCGCGACGGCCTGCTCGACCTCTGCCTCATCGACGCGCTGCCCGCCTTCCGTGCCCTGCGCGTGAGCTTGGCCCTGGCCCTGGGCACCCTGCCCCGCAGCCGCGCTGCCGAGTATTTCCGTAGCGCCACGGCCCACGTAACCACCGCCCAGCCCATGGGCTTTCACGTGGACGGTGACTACCTGGGCCACGCCTCCGAATTTGTGGTGGAGCTGCTGCCACTGGCGCTGGAAGTGGCAGCTTGAATTTAGTTAAGAATTAAGAGTTGTCAGGCTCAAACTCACCCAACTTTTAATGCCAGGAATTACGTGAAATCTTAATATTTTCATTTCGCGCAAAGTTTCACAGAGTTAAAAACAGGGAGTTTCGCAAAGTTTTGTTTTGCCCGCTTTGCGAAACTTCTTGTTTTCAACTCTGCGGAACTTTGCGCGAAATGGCCTTTTGAAACCATTGCCGCTAATTTTTAACTCAGACCATGAAGCCTTCCCGTACCGGCGTGGTGTACTCCACCAACCCCGATTTTGCGTATCACGACAATAGCGTACCCGCTACGCCCACCCTGCCGCCCCAGCAGCAGCAGCTGCGGGTGCAGCTCGATAAAAAGCAGCGCGGCGGCAAGCAGGTAACGCTCGTCACCGGCTTTGTGGGGGCCGACGACGATTTGCAGGCCCTCGGCAAGCTCCTCAAAACCAAGTGCGGCGTGGGCGGCAGCGCCAAGGACGGCGAAATTGTGGTGCAAGGCGACTTCCGCGCCAAGGTGCTGGAGGTGCTGCTGAAAGCCGGCTACAAAGCCAAACAAGCGGGCGGATGAGGCCCCAAACTTCCATCAGTATGCTTTTCCTCGACTCTTTACCCGCCGTTACCACCATTCATACCCAGGCCGAAGAGGGCGTAATTGGCGCAGTGCAGTGGCTCAAGCTGGGGGTCGAAACGGTGGGGGCCATCGTTATTTCGTTGGGCATTCTGGCGGCGGGCTGGCAGTTTCTGCGGGCGCAGCTCACCCGCCAAACGGCCGATTTCACGGCCATCCGCCTCACCCTGGCCCGCTACCTGGCCCTGGCACTGGAATTTCAATTGGGAGCCGACATCCTCTCCACCGCCATCGCGCCGAGCTGGGAACAAATCGGCAAGCTCGGGGCCATTGCCGTCATCCGCACGGCGCTCAACTTCTTTTTGTCCAGAGAAATGCGGGATGAAAAGAAATGAGAAATGAAGAATGCGCTGGCGCGAGTTTAGGCGCAGCCGTAACTCGCGCCAGCTATGACCGAGAGGCTGCGCCTCCCGTGCCGCGAAGCGGCAAGCTCGCGACAGGATGCGCAAGGATGCTTACGCGAGTCGTTTTTGGGCTGTTCTCACGCGAGCTTGCCGCTGGCGCGGCACGGGAGGCACAGCCTCCCGGCCAAAGTAGGCACGAGTTACGGCTGCGCCTAAACTCGCGCCAGCGCATTTCTCTCCTCATTATTCACTAAAAAAGCCCGCGCCCGCGCCACGTCCTCGGGCGTGTCGATGCCGAAGGCATCCAGCGTAGTTTCGGCGCAGCGGATGTGGAAGCCGGCTTCGAGCCAACGCAATTGCTCCAGGCTTTCGGCGGCTTCGAGGGGCGATACGGGCAGTTGCGTGAGTTGGGCCAGCACGGCGGGCTTGTAGGCGTACAGGCCCAAGTGGCGCAGGTAGCGGTGGTGCGCGAGCCAGTGTTCGGGCGGATGCTGGCGCTGAAACGGCACCGGGTGCCGGCTGAAATACAGGGCCTGCCCGGCGCTGCCCACCACCACTTTGGGCAGGTGCGGACTGAACAGCTCTTCGGCCGACACCACGGGCTTAACCAGCGTGGCGATGTCGGGCGCGGTGGCCGGGTCGGCGAATAAATCGGCCAGGGCGTTGATTTGGGCGGGGTGAATGAAGGGTTCGTCGCCCTGAATGTTGACGATGGCCCGCACCCCGGCGGGGCTACCGAGTAGCTCGAACGCCTCCTGCAGGCGGTCGGTGCCCGAGGCGTGGTCGGGGCGGGTGAGCACGGCCTCGCCCCCGAAGCCCCGCACGTGGTCGAGAATGCGGGCATCGTCGGTGGCCACCACCACGCGGGCCAGGTTGGCTTGTTGGGCCTGGCGCACCACGCGGGCTATCATGCTTTGGCCGCCGAGGTCGATGAGCGGCTTGCCGGGCAGGCGGGTGGAGGCGTAGCGGGCGGGGATGAGGCCGATTATCATGGTGATGGATGGAAATAGAGCTGTTTCCTTAATTTTTGGGTGTTTGGGTGTTTGGTGTTCGGTATTGGGTTTTTGGTATGCGGTGTTCGGTGTTTAACAATTATAGAATGCACACCAAAAACCCAATACCGAATACCAAATACCCAAAACCTCCCCCGACCCGTGGACAAAAGTGCCTTCCGGCCCCGCACTTTCGGCCCCAAAGAACGGGGTTTTGCCGGGTTGCTCCTCCCGTTCGGACGGGCACATCCCGGCCGGGCGGCCCGGCGTTTGTTATTTTGCCGAGATGGGCCGCTGCTGCCACCGCACCGGCGGCCCGCTTTCGCTTTTCGCAAGCCGCTTTTTCTTATGACTGGATTGTTGCTCCTCCTCACCGCCGCCCTGTTCGGCCCCGCCCCTCGCCCCACCGCCGTGGCCCCGCCCGACTCCGTGGGCCAGGAGCTGCGCGGCGGCCAACGCTTCGTGAAGCACCGCGTGGGCAGCGGCGAAACCCTCTTCGCCATCGCCAAGCGCTACCACGTCAAGGTGGACCAGCTCACCGCTGCCAACCCGCAACTCGTCAACGGCCTCGGCATTGGCCAAACGGTGTTTGTACCCCGCCCCGCCGTGGGCACCACGACGGCCAAAGCCAGCACCAAAGCAGCCAAAACCGCCGCCAAAACGGGCGAAACAGCCGCCCCCGCCCGCTACACCGTGGCCAAGGGCGACAACCTCTTTGCCCTGGCCAAGCGCTTCCAAATCTCGCGCGATGAAATAATCCGCCTCAACAAGCTGCCCGCCGATGGCCAGGTGAAAGTAGGCCAACAGCTCCTGCTGCGCGCCGAAGCCGCCGCCACCGAAGCCGTGGCCGCCACCAAAGCCACCCCCGAGGCCCGGCCCGAAAAAGCCGCTGCCTCGGCCCCATCCGAACCCACCAAACCCGAGCCGGCCAAGCCCGACCCCGCCAAGCCCGCCCAGGTAGCCACCGTCACGCCCGCCCCCGCCAAGGAGGAAGCCCCCGAAAAAGACAACGCCCCCACCCGCGCCAGCGAAGTGGTGAGCCGCGTCACGGAAACCGGCCTTGGCGGGGCCATCGAAAAAAGCGGCACCGACAAATACCTCGCCCTGCACAAAACCGCCCCCGTGGGCACCATCATGCAGGTGAAAAACCTCATGACCAACCAGTCGGTGTACGTGCGCGTCATCGGCAAGCTGCCCGACACGGGCGAAAACAACAACATCCTGGTGCGCGTCTCGCCCCGCGCCCTGCAAAAGCTGGGCACCGCCGACGCCAAGTTTCGGGTCGAAACCAGCTACGTACCGTAGGGTCAGTGGTCGGGCGAATTCCGCGCAGCGGTTCGTCCGGCCACTGCCGTAGGCTGCCCCAGCGCACTCGTCGGACGAATCGCCCGAAGGGCTTCGTCCGACGAGTGGACGTAGGCTGCCCCAGAACGGTTTGGTTGCGAACTTGACGCGAGCCGTTCAAACCGCACTCGTCGGAC
>JANXUO010000579.1 GCA_025356245.1 Hymenobacter sp. | reverse complement strand
AACGACCTTAGAAGGTCGCGCTTCTGGATTGCACCTTTGTAAAAGCAATAAAAAACCCAGCCCAGTGCCCCCAAACACAGCGAGTCCTTCATCAGCCCGGAACCCCAGAAATACACCGACGGAATAAAAAAAGTAGCAATGGCCATCTCTTTGTACAATTGCGGGCGGATTTTGACCAGTGTAATGTACAAGGCCCACAACCCGGTAAAGCTGACAATTGCAAAAAAGAGCCCGATTACCGTGTAGGTATTAAAGCACAACAGGCCCATGACTGCGGCAATACGAGCCACTAAGTATTCCGTCGAGCCCGCCTGATACCAAAACATTTGGGAGGTGTATTTGCTGGTAGCTGGGTCGTAGGTGCCACCGCTGGTCATCAAGAGTTTAAAGCCAGCATTGAAGGAGTCACCAAATGCCTTGTATATTAAACTGGAGTGACGATAGTAATTGAATGTGTCGCCTCCGCCGTAATAAAATAGGTACACCAATCCCAGGCCAATAGCGCCGGCAAACTTGAGTGTAAGGGCCGGAATAAAATAAGGACGGGTATAAGCATTCGTGAAGCGACCACGCACTGCGTAGGCTATTAAATAAAATATCACCAAGTATATTGGGGTAACAAATAGGTCTTGGGTTTCCATAATAATTATTTTTTACTCTTAAGATATTTTTTAGCTTCGCTGTATTGCTCCGACTTATGCTCGGCTTTGTCGAGCAACACGGCGTAATAACGATTGGCGGCCGCAACGTCGTTCTCCTTGACGGCAAGGCGGGCCAGGTTGGCGTTGGAAAACAGGTAGAAGCCTCCGGCGGTGTCGCCGGTACTTTCGGCGAATACAATGCAGCGCTGGTAGTAATCTTTAGCCTTGGGAATGTCGCGGTAGCGGTTTTGGGCCAGATAGCCCAGAAAGTAGCTGGCGTAGCGCCCGCTGTTGCCCTCGTAACCGGGCATTCCTTTGTTGATTTTGTCGAGGATGTCACGGCTCACCCGCTCGCACTCCACAAACTCGCCCTGGTCGTAGCAGAGGTAAGCATAGAAGCGCTCGAAAAAGCCGTTATCGGGGTAGGCTTGGGCCAGCTGCCGGGCGATGGGCAGGGCCTGCTGGGGCGCATTTTCCTCGTTTTTGAGGATGCGCATCAGATAGACTTTGGCTTCGGTGGCGGTGTAAAAGCCGTTGGTCGCCACGTTGCGGAGTTGTCCGATGCCTTTTGCCTTATCGCCTTTTGGGAAAAAAAGGAGCACTGGGCGTAGCAGCGGGTAATTATCGGGAATCCAGACGGCGTAGTAGTTAAAAAGGGCCTGACCGAATAAAAATTCGGGGCTCAGGTCGTTGGCTTCGTTGCTGCGCTGCAGGTAGGTAAGGGAATGTTTGCTGCTGACGGTGGCCTTGCGCCAGTCGTGGCGCTCGGCGTGCAAACGGGCATCGAAGCCATAGGCGGCCGAAAGAAAAAAGCAAGCTTCGTAATTGTTCTTATCGGCCCGGTACATGGTTTCGGCCTTGGTGATGGCCGTGTCCATGTAGGCAAAAAAGGTGCGGTCGTACTGTTTGGTTTGGATGTTGGTGGGCACGATTTTCCACCAGGTATTCAGCCCCAGCAGGAAGTAGGCCATGGGGTGGTTGGGGTAGCGGCGGCGCAACGAGCGAAACTGCTTTTCGGCGCGGTCGTACTTGAAATTGTAGAGGTTGTGAACAGCTCCGTCCAGCTCTTGCTGAATATCTTTGTTGAGCAGCAGCCAGCCCTTAGTATCCACGGCCGCCGGCATCACGCCCACCGTGTCGAGCACAACGGTGGGAATGGGCGGAGGACGAAAGGTGGTGTCGGTTACTTGGGCCGCCGCCAGTTGGGGCAGCAACGTCAAGCCACACAAGCAGCAAGCGAACAGAAGGCGCGTCATGGGTAGAAAAAATTCCTGGCAAAAGCCAGGGCCGGCGTACGGCGGCATTCGGGAAAGATAAAAGTACGACCGGCGGCGGGCAGTGGCTTTATTCAAGCGTAAAACAGTTGGCCGGGCGCACTGTCTGGACACATTGGTTGGCCCTGGTACCTGTACGTGGTTGGGGCCACTAAATTGAAAAATAAGCGAGTCCTTGTGGTCAAGCCATCCTTATACCGTGTTGGCTTACCTTTGCCGAATACAAAAATCAGCAGCCTGTGCCCACTCGCTTACTCACAAAAGAAACCGTTGTTCCCCGCTTACTAAGCTATCAGGAGCTAGACATTCTACACGCTTTACGCGGATTTTGTGCCTTTTACGTAGTTGTCTTCCACGCCAAGTTTTTGCTGTGGTCGGGTGGCACCGAGTACTTGCGGGTGTTACCCAGGGCTACATGGAGCCCGCTCCAATACGGGGCTTTCGTCGCCGATATGCTAAGTTCGGCCGGGTATGAAATGGTTATCTTCTTTTTCGTGCTTTCGGGATTCTTCATCCGTTACGCCCAGCTCAAGAAGCACCGTTCCGCCCTGCGGTTTTATCTCAACCGTGTTGTGCGGATATATCCACCCTACCTGGCCTCGCTACTGCTGGGTGGTGCCGTGTTGACCTACGCCGCGCTATACCATCCGACGTTGCTTACCATATCTATCGGGCGCGAGTTTAACACGGGCCTGGTGGCGGCATGGCACGAGATGCACCCGCTCACGTTGCGGGGAATAGGTCGGGCATTGGTGTTCCTGAAGCCAAACGAGCATTTTTTCGGCTACAACGGTGTGTACTGGTCGCTGCTGCCCGAAGCGCTTTTTTACTTGGCGGTGCCCCTGGCCTTCTGGCGCGTATCGTACTACTATGCCCTTTCGGCCGCCTGTTACGCCTTTGGCATTGGGGCTGGCCTACTGCACATTGATACCGGTTTTTTGGGCGAGTTTGTGTTTCTTTTCAACGGTTACTTTGCTCTGGGGGTGGGCCTCTATGATTTGGTGACAACCCGGCCCCAGTGGCTGGAGTCTTTCCGGTGGATAAACGGGTTTGTGCTGGCCATCGGCATTGCGCTGCTTATGCTGCTGCTCATCGGCACGGCCGCCATGCACTTGCGGGTTTTGACCGGGCCATTGGCCTCGGTGCTGGCCGTGGCCAGTGTTTCGACCCTACTGGCGGGCCGCGTCAATCGCAAAAATTTGTTAATTCGAGCCTTTCACGAGGTGGGCATCTTCAGCTTCTCGCTTTACCTCTACCATTTTCCGCTCCTGATTTTGAGCTACGTGGGCATGGTGGCCTTAACAGGCAATCTGGTCAACTATGCCCGCTACTATTGGCTGGCTTTGCCGCTGGTAACAGCTGCTTGCTTCGCGCTTTACTACGTCACCGAGCGTTTGGCGGTGCGTTTCTTTAGGGGAACCTGACGGAATGACTCGGGGCGATTTGCAAGTTTTACGTTGAAAAAATGTTGCTGTTGGTCATCAAGACTAATGCTACCTTTGAGGTGGTCTAGGTGAAACGGACAGGGACGTGTCTTAACGTTCCCCTGTCATGAGTAAAAAAGCAGAAAACCCCGCGCTTGGCGGCCCGGCCACGCGCAAGAAATACACGCCCGCTTTCAAGGCCGAGTGCGTCCGCCAAGTGGCGGCCGGCACCCGGCAAAGCGATGTGGCCCGCGCCCAAGGCATCTCGGCGGCGCTGCTGGGCAGTTGGCAGCGCCAGGCGCTGGCCACAGCCGTGCCCAGCAGCGCCGAACGGGACGAAATCAAGCGGCTGCGGGCCGAATTGCGGGCCGAAGGCCACGCCGTGGGGCGCTGCGCCCTGCGCACCTGGCTGCGGGCGGACGACTTGCGCGCCCTGAGCACCCGCCCCCAACGCCCGCGCACCACCGTGGCCGACCCGGCGGCGCTCGTGGCCGAGAACCGGCTGCTGGGCCCGCCCGCCCCCGACCAAGTGTGGGTGGGCGACATCACCTACCTGCCGCTCGCCGGCGGGCGCTGGTGCTACCTGGCCACCTGGCGCGACGCCTGCTCGCGGCGCGTGGTGGGCTGGCAACTGGCCGCCCACATGCCCAACGAACTGGTGTTGAACGCGTTGGAACAGGCCCTGACCCTGTGCCAACCGGCGCCCGGTCTCGTCGTCCACGCCGACCGGGGCAGCCAGTACACCAGCCACGCTTGTCGCCAGCGCATCGAAGCCGCCGGGGCCCTGGCCAGCTACAGCCGCCCCGGCAACCCCTACGACAACGCCCAGGCCGAAGCCGGCTGGAGCACGCTCAAAACCGAGCTGCTGCCCCCGGGAACCGCCTTTGCCACCCTCGAAGAAGCCCGCCTCGAAGTCGCCCACTACCTCGACACCTACTTCAACCTCGACCGACGTCACTCCGCCCTGGGCTACTGCTCACCCCACCAATTCGAACAAAACCTCCAAAACAACCTACCTTAGCAACCTGTCCGTTTTTACTAGACCACCCGACTAATTGCGGCCGCAATCGTAACCGCGCTGCACAATCATAATGAATTTACTCCACACTCTCTGTCGCCTGCCCGCCCCGTCGGGCAACGAGGTGGCGCTCACACGCTTCGTTCTCGAGTACATTCGCGAACACCAAGGCGACTGGCGCGTCCAGCCCGAAATCATCGCCGACCAGCGGTTTCAGGACTGCATCCTGCTAGTGTTCGGGCAGCCTCGCACGGCCGTGTTTGCGCACCTTGACAGCATTGGCTTCACCGTGCGCTACGGGCGCGAGCTGGTGCCCATTGGCGGGCCAGTGCTGGAGGCCGGCACCCGGCTGGTGGGGGAAGACAGCCTGGGGCCAATCGACTGCGTGCTGGCCATCGACCCCGAAACCGAACGGCCGGTGTACGAGTTTGAGCGTGAAATTGAGCGAGGCACGGAGCTAACGTTTTTCTGCGATTTTCGCGAAACCAAAACCGCCATCCAAAGCTGCTACCTCGACAACCGCCTGGGCGTGTGGAACGCCCTTCGCCTGTGCGAAACTCTTGAGCACGGGGCTATTGTCTTCTCGTGTTGGGAAGAACACGGCGGCGGCTCGGTCGCTTACCTGGCCCGTTACCTGTACCAGACCTACGGCGTGCAACAGGCCCTGATTTCGGACATCACCTGGGTTACCGACGGGGTGCTGGCCGGGGCGGGCTGCGTCATCTCGTTGCGCGACTCGCTCATCCCGCGCCGGGCGTACGTCAACCGCATCCGGGCCATTGCGGCGGCTTCCGGTATTGCCTACCAGTTGGAGGTTGAGGGCGCTGGCGGCTCCGACGCCCAGGAGCTGCAACGCGCCGATGCGCCCTGGGATTGGTGCTTTGTGGGCGCGCCCGAAGAACACGTGCATTCGGCCAATGAGTTGGTGGATAAGCGCGATATTGCCAGTATGCTGGCTTTATATCGGGTTTTGATGCAGGAATTGTAAGGCTTCGCGCCTACCTTTGCCGCCCTTGTGGGCTCGCCAAAGAGCTTTTTGTTTACCTCCATTTTACTGTCTTCTATGACGCCATACCTCTACGCAGTGCCCGCGCTGGGCCTGTTTGCGTTGCTTTACACTTGGCTCCGGGCGGGCTGGGTTATTAAACAACCCGCCGGCAACGAGCGCATGACCACCATCTCCGGCTACATTGCCGACGGCGCCATCGCATTTCTCAAAGCCGAATACAAAGTGCTGGCCCTGTTTGGATTGATTGCCGGGGCTTTCTTGTTTTACCTGGGTTCGGTGGGCGAAAAATCCAGTCCGGTCATCGTCATTGCCTTCCTGATTGGGGCCGTGTTCTCGGCCCTGGCCGGCTTCATCGGCATGAAAATCGCCACCAAGGCCAACGTGCGCACTGCCGAAGCGGCTCGCACCAGCCTCAGCACAGCCCTCAACGTGTCGTTTTCGGCGGGCTCGGTAATGGGCATGGGCGTGGCGGGCCTGGCCGTGTTGGGCATGGGCTCACTTTTTATTGTTCTCTACCAAGTGTTTGTGTTGAACGTGGGCGGCAACGCAGCGGGCATCGACATGGAGCGGGCGCTGGAAGTACTTACCGGCTTCTCGCTGGGGGCTGAGAGCATTGCGCTGTTTGCCCGCGTGGGTGGCGGCATCTACACCAAAGCGGCCGACGTAGGAGCCGACCTCGTGGGCAAAGTGGAGGCTGGCATCCCCGAAGATGACCCCCGCAACCCCGCCACCATCGCCGACAACGTGGGCGACAACGTGGGCGACGTAGCCGGCATGGGCGCTGACTTGTTCGGCTCTTACGTGGCTACCATTCTGGCCACGATGGTGTTGGGCCGCGAAATGACCACGCTCGGCGCGCCCGTCATCCGCGACGATTTTAACGGTTTGTCCGCTATTTTCCTGCCGATGGCCATTGCCGGCATGGGCATCCTGGCCTCGCTGATTGGCATTTTGTGCGTCCGCGTCAAAGAAGGCGGCAACGTGCAGGGCGCCCTCAACCTGGGCAACTACATTTCGGTGATTGTGTCTGGTATTGCTTCGTACTTCCTGATTAAGTGGATTTTGCCCTCGGGCCAGTTTGAAATTCGGGGCGTGACCTTCGACGGCATCCACGTGTTTTACGCCGTGCTGGTGGGCCTCGTAGTGGGCACGCTGATGTCCATCATCACCGAATACTACACGGCCATGGGCAAGCGTCCCGTGAACAGCATTGTGCAGCAGAGTAGCACCGGTCACGCCACCACCGTCATCGGCGGGCTGGCCGTGGGCATGGAAAGCACCGTGCTGCCCATCCTCGTGCTGGCCGCCGGCATCGTGCTGAGCTACGGCGCGGCGGGCCTCTACGGCGTAGCCATTGCCGCCGCCGGCATGATGGCCACCACCGCCATGCAACTCGCTATCGACGCCTTCGGGCCGATTGCCGACAACGCGGGCGGCATCGCCGAAATGTGCGAATTACCCAAGGAAGTGCGCGAGCGCACCGATATTCTGGATGCCGTGGGCAACACCACCGCCGCCACCGGCAAGGGCTTCGCCATTGCTTCGGCCGCGCTGACGTCGCTGGCGCTGTTCGCTGCCTTCATGGGCACGGCCCACATCACGAGCATCGACATCAGCAAGGCGCCCGTACTGGCAGGCGTGTTTGTCGGGGCCATGATTCCGTTCATCTTCTCGGCCCTGGCCATCGCCGCCGTCGGCCGCGCCGCCATGGCCATGGTGCAGGAAGTGCGTCGACAGTTTCGCGAAATTAAGGGCATCATGGACGGCTCGGGCAAGCCCGAGTACGAGAAGTGCGTGGCCATCAGCACCCAGGCGGCTATCCGGGAAATGATTTTACCGGGCGCGATTGCGCTACTGGTGCCCATTGTGGTGGGCTTCGGCTTTAAAGGCGTGTTCGCCAACGCATCGTCGGCCGAGGTGCTGGGCGGCCTGCTGGCCGGCGTCACGGTGTCGGGCGTGCTCATGGCCATGTTCCAGAGCAACGCCGGTGGCGCCTGGGACAACGCCAAAAAGTCGTTCGAGAAAGGCGTGATGGTGAACGGTAAAATGGAGTACAAAGGCTCGGACGCCCACAAAGCCTCCGTCACCGGCGACACCGTGGGCGACCCTTTTAAGGACACCTCCGGCCCCAGCATGAACATCCTCATCAAGCTTATGAGCATTGTGAGCCTGGTGATTGCCCCCCACATTGCCGTGAAAAACGGGGCCACCGGCGCCGCGCCCGTCAAGCCGCGCACCGAGGCCAGCCTGCGCCCGCAAGTGCGCTTCGCCAGCAACGTGGCCGAAAGCGGCATGCGCGTGGTGGCTACGGCACTGCAAGCAGTGAAATAGTTTTATTGGCTTGCGTCGGAATTAAAAAGGCCGCCCCAAGGGCGGCCTTTTTTGCGTTTTGTCAGGTTACTCGGCCTTCACCCTGCCAGTTCGCGCAGCGCGGCTTCGCGCTGGTCGGGTGTGTTCACGTTGCGTAGCTCCTGGGGCCCCGGACTGGGCAGCAAGGCGATGTCGGAGTTGATGAGCATTTTGCGGGGGCAGGAGTAGCCCATACTTAAAAAGCGCAACAGCTCGGGGTAAGCGCGGGGCTCGAAAATGGTGATGAGTGGTTCGGGAAACGCGTTTTCCGGGCTTTGGAAGGCCGTGGCCAGGCGGCCGGGGTGCCGGCCCGCCACCAACTGCTGCAGGGTGCTGGCACTCAGGAACGGCAGGTCGCAGGCCAGCACCAGCCAGGCGGCGTTGGGGTCGTGCCGAAACGCCGAAAGGATGCCGCCCAACGGGCCCAGGCCCAGAAACTGGTCGGGCAGCGGCACGAGGCCCGGCGGCAGGCCCGCCACCTGCTCGGCCCGGCACGAAACGAAGACGTCCTGGCAGATGTCGGCTAGCAGGGCGGCGGCCACGGCGCGCTGCTCGCGGCCGGGCTGGTAGTGGAGTTGGCCTTTGTCGGTTTGCATCCGTTGGCTTTGGCCGCCGGCCAGCACCAGGCCGCGCAGGGGCGGTCGGCGAGCGTTCAACCACGTTTGCAGCCAAACGGTTATGCCTGGAATATCATCAATTTTGAAGATGGGCAGTTGGTCAAAATGCGGCAGATGTGCCCGCACTTCCGGCGGCAGCTGGGTTACACCTTCGGCCAGCAGCAGGGCTTGCACATCGTTCAGGTAGTCAAGCTTGTGAGCCAGCGTCTTGCGCGGGTCGACGACGACGAGCTGCTGCCGGGCGCGGAAGTGGTTGCCGTTTACCAGCACCAGGTCGGCGTCGGCTAGCAGCTGGGGTTGGACAAAGCGGTCGAGCAGGCGGTGTTCGTCGCGGCGGCGAAACTGAATTTTATCGGTCAGTTCCACCCATACGCCAGCCTGAAGCAGTGGGCTCAGCACATTGGCCGGGCTGGCATCGGCGGCGGTGTGGTCGGCATCCACGTAGCCGAGGCGCAGGGCAGGGGCCAGGCTACCGGCAAGCTGGGCCACAAGGCGCTGAATACTGGCGCACGGCGTACCCAAAATGGCCAGTTCGTGCCGGCTCCATTCGCCGAGGGTGGGGCGGGCTAGGGCTGCGTGTTTGGGGCGTGATTGGTCGGGCATGGTGAAAACAAAAGAGAAGGTGGCTGCTAATAAAGTCAACGGGCACGTTGCGCTTGCATCTTTGCGTAATCTTTGCGTAAGGTAGTCGTTTGATTTCGCAAAGGCTGCAACTCAAGGCGCTGTTTCACTGCGTTTCCGAATTTATTTGCTGATTATGCTTTCCATTACCGACGCCCTTGCCCACGTGCTGGCCACCGCGCGGCCCCTGCCGCCGACAATGGTGCCGTTGCTGGCGGCCAGCGGCCGTGTCCTGCGCCAAAACCTGCTGGCTGACCGCGACTTTCCACCCTTCGACCGCGTGGCGATGGACGGCGTAGCCCTGCGTTTCGAGAATTTGGAGGCTGGGCAACTGGCTTTTGTGGTAGAGCGAGAGCAACTGGCCGGGCAGCCGCCCGTGCCCTTATTCGACCCCCAGGCCGTCGTTGAGATAATGACCGGCGCGGCCCTGCCACCGGGCACCGACACCGTGGTGCGCTACGAAGACCTGCACCTGACCGAAACCAACGGCGTGCGGGTGGCCACCGTGCAAACCGTGCCGCTCCGGGCCGGCCACAATGTGCATCGTCAGGCCGCGGATGTCCAGGCAGGGGAGCTGCTCGTTGCCTACGGCACCTGCCTTGGCCCGGCCGAAATTGCGGTGGCCGCTGCCGTTGGGGCCGCTACCCTGGCCGTAACGCGCCCGGCTCGTGTGGCCGTTGTCGGCACCGGCGACGAGGTGATACCCATCAGCCAACCGCCGCTCTCATACCAGGTTAGGCGCTCCAATGCGCCCATGCTGCAAGCAGCGTTGACGGAGGAGGGGGTCAGTAGCGATGCCTTCCATTTCAACGACGACCCGGCCGCTTTGCGCTTGGGCCTGCCTCCGCTCTTGGCCAGCTACGATGCCGTGCTGCTCAGCGGCGGCGTATCGAAGGGGAAAGCCGACTTCCTGCCCCAGGTTTTGCGCGAGCTGGGGGTAGAAGAGGTTTTTCATCGCGTGGCGCAACGGCCGGGGATGCCGTTTTGGTTTGGGCAGGTGCCGGGTGGGGCGGTAGTATTTGCCCTGCCCGGCAACCCGGTTTCGACGTTCGTCAACTATTACCGCTACGTGCAACCGTGGTTGCAGCGCTGCCAGGGAGGTACTGTTCCGCCGCCGCAATTTGCGGTACTGACTAGCCCCGTCGATTTCAAGCCGCAGCTAACCTATTTCCTGCCTGTCAAACTCGAAAGTGACCCCGCCGGCCGCCTGCTGGCTCATCCTATGCCCACCGGCGGCTCCGGCGATTTGGCCGGCCTGCTGGCCGCCGATGGCCTGCTGGAACTGCCCGCGCAGCCTATGCATT
>JANXUO010000565.1 GCA_025356245.1 Hymenobacter sp. | reverse complement strand
CGCCAAGTTCGCCGAAGTGGCCGGGCAGGGCAGCAAGCTCAGCCCGACGGACTACGCCCTGACCGACGCCAACGCCGCCAAGTTGGGGGCCACGGTGTACTACCGCCTCAAGCAAGTGGACACCGACGGCACGGCGGCCTACTCGCCGGTGCAGAGCGTGCGCTTCGGCAAAGGCGCCGCGCCGGCCATTGCCCTCTACCCCAACCCGGCCGTTGACGCCGCCACGCTCGACCTGAGCGCCTTGCCCACGGGCACCTATACCGTCACGCTGACGGATATGACGGGCCGCCTGGTGCGGGCGCTGACGCTGAAAGCGGGCCTGACTCACAATGTGGCGGTGCAAGACCTTGCTAGCGGCAGCTACCTCGTGACGGTGCAGGGCACGGCCGACAACGCCGCCCTGCGCTTTACCAAGCGCCTGACGAAAGAGTAAGGCCCTGGCAGCCTTCCGGCCCCAGCCGGTGCATACCGAAAACGCCCCCGCAACAGTTGTTGCGGGGGCGTTTGTGCGAGTGGCCTGCCCAAGCTTTGGCCCACCCGTTGCCCTTCGTCGTGCCATACCCGGAATTGGACGTCGGTAAAGGTTCGGTCGGGCAAAAAAAAAGATTATCTACGTTGTGGCCCGTAGCTTTGTCTAAAGTAAAACCAATTGAAGCTTTGCTTGTACATAGGTAAGTCCATAATGCTCATGAAACCAACCTCGATTGCTTCCGGTGCTGCCCACCGACTACTTGTTTTGGTCCTGGCTTTTGCTTCGGTGCTGATTGCCCCCGGCCGCTTGCTGGCCCAAACCACCCTCAGCGGCAGCGTGTTTGAGGACGTGAACTACGGCGGAGGTGCTGGCCGCTCCTACGCCGTGGCCGACGCGGCAGCTTCAGCCAGCGGTTTCGTGAGCGGCAGCATCCGGCGGCCGGGGGCCACCGTCGAACTCTACGACAACGCCGGGGCGCTGGTGAGCACCGCCACCACCGACGCCCTGGGGGCGTACGCGTTTACGGGCCTGGCGGCCGGCAACTACACGGTGCGCGTGGTGAGCAACAGCGTGAGCAGCAGCCGGCCCGGCCTGGGCAGCGGGCTGGTGCCGGTGCTCACCTTCGTGAACGGCGACGTGAACCGCGTGGGCGGCGAAAACCCCGTTGGGGCCGATGCCGGCCCCAACGGCGCGGTGGTCGTGACGGCCGTCACGACCGGCAACAACGTGGACCTGGCCTTCACGGGCCAGACCACAACCGGCGACAACACCCTGTTTCTCGACAATGTGGAGGTGCTCAGCGGGGGCGTGCCGCTGGGCGTGAACCCCATTGCCAACCCCGGTTTCGAGAGCGGCACGCTGGTGCCCACCGGCCCCTCGGCCCCTTCCAACGACTACCAGTACACGCCCACTGCGCCGGGGGTGGCGTGGACCTTCAACAGCCAGGGCGGCATTTACGGCAACAACAGCGCGTTTTCGCCGCCCAACACGAGCAGCGGCAACCGGGCGGCATTTGTGCAGTTGGCCGGGGCCACCAACCAGGCCTTCAACCTGCCGGCGGGCACCTACCAGGTGCGCTTCGTGGCGGCCAACCGTAACTCGGGCGGGCAACAGACGGTGAACGTGACGGTGAACGGCTTCGTGGTTCTGGCGGGCCTGCAGGCCGCTGCCGGCACCTACGCTACCTACCTGACGGTGCCCTTCACGGTGGGGCCGGGCGGCGGCGGGGTGCCGCTGGGCAGCGTGGGTGCCCAAAACCTGGCCCCCGTGACGGTGGCCGCCAGCCCGGTAACGGGCGTTGATTTCGGCTTTAGCTTTGACGTGGTGACCAACACCAACGACGCGGGCCAGGGGTCGTTGCGGCAGTTTATCCGCAACGCCAACCTGCTCACCAACGCCAACCTGGCCCAGGCCGGGCAGGTGGCCGGGCGCGAAACCAGCATTTTCATGGTGCCGAACGGGGCCGTGAGCGGCGCCCCGGCCGGCCTTCGCAACGGCCTGGCCACGGGCCTCAACGCCAGCAACGGGGCCAACCGCTGGGCGCGCATTGGCCTGGCTACGCCGCTGCCCAGCCTGAGCGACGCGGGCACGACGCTCGACGGCAGTACCCAAACGGCCAACATCGGCGACTCGAACCCCGGCCAACTGGGCCTGGGCGGGGCCGGCGGGCAGTTTCCGACGGTGGGCGTAGGCGCCTTGCCCTTCGCCAAATTCAACCGGCCGGAGGTGGAGGTGTTTGCCCCCGGCACCGGCGGCGGCGGCGCGCCGCTGCTCTTGATTGCGGGCACCAACGCCACCGTCCGCAGCTTTGCCGTGCACGGCGGCGGCGTTGGCTCGTTCACGGTGAGCAACACGGCGGGCTGCGTGGTAGAAAACAACCTCATCGGCATCAACGCCTTTACGCTTGACGACCCCGCCATTCTGCAACCCGGCACCACGGCCCAGTACGGGCTCAACGCCGGCGGCGGCCTGCTGGGCCTCACCATCCGCCGCAACCTGATTGCCTACGCCGACAACTCGGGGCTGGCCATTGAGGGCGGCACCAGCGGCGGCAGCGACGTGCTGATTGTGGGCAACGAGCTGGCCCAGAACGGCTACCGCCAAACCGGCGGCGACAATATGTCGTTCGGCAACGCGGGGCCGCTGCGGATTGTGGCCAACCTCATCCGCACGGCCAACTCCGACGGCATTCAGTTCGAGATTGGCAACATGGCCGTGGGCGGCAGCGGCACGGGCCGCAACGTGGTGCGCAACAACACGTTTTTCGACAACGGCAACGGCGGCAGCACCCTGGCGCAGTCGCAACTGGAGGGCGCGGCCCTGCTTTACTTGCAGCGCAGCGGCACCACCACCGGCACCAACGCCGACTCGCTCTACCTCAACATCATCAACCAAACCCAGGCCGGGGGCTTCGTGGTGGGCTACGGGCAGCGCGGGGTCATCATCACCCGCAACAGCACGTACTTCAACGGCACGCCCTTCAACAGCGCCACCGGCGGCAACCTGGGCATCGACCTGATTCCGAACCCGGTGTACTACGTGGGCTCGCCCACCGCCGTGGGTGCCCGCGACTACGGCAACGGCGACGGCGTGACGCCCAACGACGGCACCCTCAACAACGCCCTGGCCAACGGCGGCATGGACTACCCCATCCTGACCCTGGCCACGGCCACCGGCACCACCAGCGCCACCGTAAACGTGGCCGGCTTTGTGGGCTCGGCCCCCGGCCAAACTGCCTTTGCCGGGGCCGTGGTGGACTTTTACACCGCCGACAACGTGCAGGCCAACAACAGCGGGGCCGTGTCCACGCTCAACCCCACCGTCATCGCCCACGGCGAGGGCCGCACCTACCTGGGCAGCCTCACGGCCGATGCCAACGGCAACTTCGTGGGCGTGCTCACGGTGCCCAACGGCACCCCGCCGCTGCCCGGCGATGCCATTACGGGCTTCCTCACGGCCACGGCCTACCTGCCGGCGCGGGGCACCTCGGAGTTTGGCCCCAACCGGCCCATCATTGTGGCGGCCGACGTGCAGGCGCTGCTCGTGGGCAGCGGCACTACCACGGCCGGGGCCACGGGCACGCTCACCGTCACGTTTTCTAACCTGCTGGTGTCGGGACCGGTGACGGCGGCCGGCGTGGTGGCCACCGTGCTGCTGCCCCCCAACCTGAGCGGCGTGAGCGTGACCGGCGGCGGCAGCTACAACCCCACCACCGGCCTCGTGACCTACGCGGCCTACTCCACGGCCACGCCGGGCACGCTGGCGGCGGGCGCTTCGTTCGGCTCCGTCATTACCTACACCCAGCCGGGGGCCACGTCGGTGTCGGCCATTGCCTCCATCGGCACCACCACCAACGAAGCGGGGCAGATTGCCAACAACACTTCGTCGGCCACCAACCTCACTACCCTGCGCTACGACGTGGCCACGGCCATCAGCGGCCCAACCACGGCCACGACCGGCAACCAGGTGGCCTACAACGTGACCACCACCAACCTCGGCGGCCCGGCCACCCCCTCGCCAGCCCCGCTCGTGGTGCAAACGGTGAGCGTGCCGGCCGGTGCCACCAACGTGTTCGTGACCGGCGGCGGCGTGATTGCCGGCTCGATGGCTGCGGGCTACACCGTCACGTTTCCGACCATCCCGGCGCTGGCGGCGGGCCAGAGCCTCACCAACACCGTCACCTTCACGGCCCCCAGCGGGGCCTACAGCGTGGGCGCGGCCGTGAGCAGCAGCCCGGCCGATGCCGTGAGCGGCAACAACACGGCCAGCGCCGCCACCACGGCCAGTGCCGCCGGCAGCGGCCCGGCCAACGTGTTTGCCCTCATCAGCGCCAGCGCCACCAGCGCCCTGCCGGGCACGCCGGTCACGTTCACCATCACCGAAGGCAACCGGGGGCCTAACCCGGCCACCGGCGTGCAAACCACGGCCGTGGTGCCGCCCGGCCTGCCCATCAGCGGCCCCGGCACCGTTACGCTGAACGGGGCCGGCCCCACCGGCACCAGCGGCACCGTGGCCACTTACGCCGGCGGTGCCACCTACGACGCGGCCACGGGCATCGTCGTGTTCCCCCTGGTGGCCAGCCAGAGCCCCGGCGCGGGCAGCAACGCCACCTACACCATCGGCTTCAATGCCCCGGCTACCGGCGTGGCCACGGCCACGGTGGCCGTGCAAACGACCTCGCCCGATGCCCTGCCCGCCGACAACCAGGCCACGGCCCAGGTAACGGCCACGCCCCCGGCCAGCGCCGACCTCAACATCGTGCTCACCGGCCCGCTCACCGCCGACGTGGGCCAGCCGCTGGCCTACATCCTGACGACGAGCAACAACGGCCCGGCTTCGGCCACCGCCGTGGGCCAGGTGCTGAGCCTGCCCGCCAGCCTGCCCCTGAGCGGGCCGAATGTGCTGACCATCAACGGAGCTGGCCCCACGGGCGTGAGCGGCCCCATCGCCACTTACGCGGGCGGCACTACCTACAACGCCACCACGGGCCAGCTCACCATCGCGCTGGTGGGGTCGCTGGCGCTCGATGGGGTGCTGACGACGAACATCAACTTTGTGGCCCCGGCCAACGGCGGGCTGCCGCTCACGGTGTCGGCGGCCATCAGCAGCACCTCGCCCAACCCCACAGTAGCCAACAACTCGGCCAGCATCACGACCGCCATCCAGGCCACCGCCGACGTGCAGGTGAGCCTGACCGGCGTGGGCCAGATTGCCCCCGGCAACCGCGTTACCTACGGCGTGACCTCGCTCAACAACGGCCCCAGCGCTGCCCCCGGCGTGAGCACCACCCTCAACCTGCCCACCGGCCTGCCCATCACGGGCGTGGACGCCGTGCGCGTGAACGGCCAACTGCCATCCTCCGTGAGCGGCGGCATCGCCACCTACCCCGACGGCTCGACCTACGACGCGCGCACGGCCGGCGGCGGTTCGCCCAACCCCGGCCTCGTGACGCTGCCCGCCCTGGCCAACGTGCAGGTGGGCGGCGGGGCCAACAACACCGTGAGCTTCGTGCTGCCCTTGGCCTACGCCGGGGCGCTCGTCACGACGGCCACCGTGGCCACCATCGGCATCGTGGACCCCATTCCGAGCGACAACGTGGCCGTGGTGCAGCCCATTATTGTACCTGGCACGGGCAGCAACGATTTGGGCATCACCATCAGCGGCCCCGCCAGCGTGGTGGCCGGGGCACCCATCGTCCTCAGCATGACCACCACCAGCGCCAGCGCCGGCAGCGGCATCCTGCAGTTTGTGCAGCTTCCGGCCGGCCTCACCGCCACGGGCGGCACCGTCACCGTCACGCTCGGCGGCAGCCCCGTGGCCGCCAGCTACGACCCGGCCAGCGGCCTGCTTACGCTGCCGCCCGTGCTCAACATCGGGGCCGGTGGCTCGCTCGGTTACAGCATCACCATCAGCAAAGCCCCCGGCACGGGGCCGCTGCTGGCCACGGCCAGCGTGAGCGGCAACGAGCTGGACCCCGCCAACACCAACAACTTCGCCCTGACCTCGGTCGCCATCACGCCCAGCGTGAGCCTGGCCACCACCATCAGCGGCCCGGCCACGGCCCCGGTGGGGGCCTCGGTGAGCTACTTGATTGCCACCAGCAACGGCGGCCCCACCATCGCCAGCGGCGCGGCCCAAACCGTGACCGTGCCCGCCGGGGCCACCGGCGTGCTGCTCAACGGCGTGGCCGTAACGCCCGGCGCGGGCGGGGTACTGGCGCTGCCCATTCCGGCCACGCTGGTGCCCGGCGCGGCCAACACCGTCACCAACACGCTCAGCTTTGTGGTGCCGGGCGGGGCGGGCAGCAGCTTTGCCGTGCCCACCAGCCTCACGGCCACCGGGCCAGGCAGCCCGGCCCCGGCCAACAGCAGCCAAGCCACCACCCTGGCCAGCCCCGTCCCGCTGGCCCGCAACGTGGTGAACACCCTGCAAGCCCCCCGCGCCAACACCGCCAGCACGCCGCTGCCCATCCTGCCGCTTTCGGGCCAGGCCCAGGGCGCGGCCACGCTGGCCAGCTACACCGTGCAGGCCCTGCCCCCGGCCAGCCAGGGCGTGCTGTATGTGTTTGACGGCGTGAGCAATGTGCTGCTCAACACGGCCAACTTCCCCGGCCTGGTGCTTACCCCGGCCCAGGCGGCGGCCCTGCGCTTTTTGCCCGCGTCGGGCTTTTCGGGCAACGCCACCTTCCTGTACCTGGCCACCGACAACGCCGGCACGCCCTCCAACGTGGCCCGCTACCTGGTGCCGGTGGCCCCCGATGCCAACTCAGTGTATGCCACCACGCCGCCCAAAGGCGGGGCCACGGCCTACGCTACCAACGACGTGCTGGCCTTCGTATTCGACCCCAACGCGGCCGTGTACACGCCCGGCGGCCAGCTTTACAATGCCACCACTGGCACGCTGGTGAGCGGGGCCAGCAACGGCCTGCCCGCCTCGGGGACCAACGTGGTGCTGGCCAGCGGCAGCCTGCCCCCCGGCACGGCCCTTAACCCCACCACCGGCCAAGTGTACGTCGTCAACCCCGCCCTGCTCGTGCCCGGCACCTACACCTTCACCACCACCACCACCGACGTGCTGGGCGGCGTTAACAGCCCGCCCGTCACCATTATCATCGGGGCCAATCCGCTGCCGGTGGAGCTGCTGAGCTTCTCGGCCACGGCCGACAAGGCTGACAGCAAGCTGGTGTGGCGCACGGCCGCCGAGGTGAACAACGACCATTGGGACATCGAGCGCAGCCTCACGGGCCGCGACTTCGCCAAGTTCGCCGAAGTGGCCGGGC
>JANXUO010000260.1 GCA_025356245.1 Hymenobacter sp. | reverse complement strand
CCGGGTGAGCGGGCTGCTGGCGCTGGGCGTGTTGCTGGTGGCCCTGGGGTGGGCCGTGCCGCTGCCCGTGCCGGCCCTGCTGTTGTGGCGCGTGGCGGCAACGGTGGCGGCCGTGGCCGTGCTGGGGGCGGGGTTTTGGGCCACCAAGCGCTGGTTTGCGGCCTTTGCGCCCACGTATTGGCGCACGCAGGGGCTGGCGCTGGGGGTGCAGGGGGCGCAGCTTTTGTGCGTGGCGGCGCTGCTGGCCGCTACCGGCACCACGGCGCACGGCGCGGCGTATCTGCTGGTTTTCCTGGCTTCGTCGGTGGCGGCGGCGCTGCCGTTCACGGTGGGCGGCATCGGGGCGCGGGAGGTCGTGTTTTTGCTTGGGGCGCAGTGGCTGGGGCTTGACGCGGCCGTGTCGGTGAGCCTGAGCTTGCTGTTTTACTTAATTACGGCCGCCGTGGCGTTGCCGGGGGCCGCGTTTGGCGAGTAGGGGCATATCCCAGCGGAAGTAAAAAAACCACAATCCTCAAATCAACTCGTAGTTGCGGTATTCCCCAAATCGCCAGCCCGTTGTGGCTTCCAGCCAACGCTTCACCTTTTCTTTGAACCGATACGTGTTGCGGCTCAAATCGTGGTCGAAGCGCCAGTTTTGGCGGGCTACGCGGGGCTGCATCACGGCCGGGTGCTGGCCCGTAAAGCGTTGCAGCGCATCCACCTGGCTGTAATCAAATTCTGCGGCGGGGGTTACGTGCTGGGCCACCCAGTCGTCGGAGTGCCAGAGCTTGTTGAAGTCCTGCTGCTTGCGTTGCATGGCGGCCGGAGGCTTCACCCAGCCGTAGTGGTGCACGGTGGCGGGCAACAGCTTCACCCGGAGCTTTTTGTTGCCGGCCCGGCGGAAGCCCTGGGCGTCGCGGTACGAGTACACGCCAATGCTGGGCCGCACGATGCGGATTTCGCGCCGGTACCAGCGGTGGGAGTCGCCTACGTAGTCGTAAGAGGCGTAAAAGTGGCGGTATTCCAGCAGCAGTCCGTCCACTGCTTTGTCGTCTTTCCACTGCGCCATTCCGGCCCGAATGGCTTCGTAATCAGCTTCGTGCAGCACTTCGTTGGCTTGCAGGTAAATGGCCCAATCGGCGTCGACGGGCACGGCGGCCAGGGCTTTGTCGGTTTCCTGGGCCAGCACCCGGCCGCCCTCGCGCAGCGTGTCGTCCCACTCGGTTTCGATGATGCGTATTTTGGGCAAAGTCAAGCTGCGAATCAGCCCCAGCGTGTCGTCGGCCGAGCGGCCCACGGCCACCACCACCTCCTCGCAGAGCGGCAGCAGCGAATTGATGCTTTCCAGCACCGGGTAGTCGTAGGTGATGGCGTTGCGGATAAAGGTGAAGCCGACGACTTTCATGTGGTTGGAGATGAAATCTACCGCAGTTTCTCCTTCAGCAGCTCCATTTCTACTGCCGGGGCAATGCGCTCGTACAGAATATTGTACGCTGCCGTGGTGATGGGCATGTTCACTTTCAGTTTCCGGTTCAACTCAAAAATGCTTTTGACGGCGTAATAGCCTTCGGCAATCATATTCATCTCCAACTGGGCCGATTTCACTGAGTACCCGCGGCCCACCATCGAGCCAAAGGTGCGGTTGCGCGAGAACTGCGAATAGGCCGTCACCAGCAAGTCGCCGAGGTAGGCGGATGCCGAGAGGTCGCGGGGCTGGGGGTTGATGGCTTGCAGAAACCGGCGGATTTCCTGCACGGCGTTGCTCACGAGCACGGCCAGAAAATTGTCGCCGTAGCCCACGCCGTGCGCAATACCGCCGGTGAGGGCGATGATGTTTTTCATCACGGCACAGTACTCGATGCCGTCGAGGTCGGCGGCGGGGTAGGCCCGCACGTAGCGGTTGCGGAGCAGGGCGCAAAAATCCTCGGCCAGGCCCGCATCGGGCGAGCCGATGGTGAGGTAGCTCTGCTTTTCGAGGGCCACCTCTTCGGCGTGACACGGGCCGGCAATGACCCCCAACTGGTTGCGGCCGAGCCGAAACCGTTCGGCCACGTAATCGGTGATGAGTTGATTTTTGGTGGGAATCATGCCCTTGATGGCCGACACGACGCGCTTATTTTTCAGCGCATCGCGCCCCAGCTTATCCAGCACCGGCTGGATGAAGGCGGCGGGCACGGCCAGCACCACCCAATCGGCCTCTTCCACCGCCTCTTCCAGGTCGGTGGTGGGCGTCACAGCGTTCAGGTCGAACTGCACCGCCGAGAGGTAGCGGGGGTTGTGGCGGGTGCGCAGCAGGTGCTGCACGTCGTCTTTCGAGCGTAGCCACCAATCGACCCGCGCCCCGTTCTCGCTCAGTATTTTGGTGAGGGCCGTGGCCCAGGAGCCGCCGCCAAGCATGGCTATTTTTTCCATGGAATTAATTGAGTGGAGCTGCGAGGCGGAGCCCGGTAAATTTACTTCGCCTCCTCCTTGGGCGTTTCCTTGCTCAAGCTTTTGGCATCCTTGATAACCACGGCTTTGCCGTCCTTCAAATCTTTAGCAATGGCCTTGAAAGGGCCGCTCACTACTTGCTGCCCGGCTTGCAGGCCACTGATGATTTCAATGTTCTGAAAGTCGCTGGTGCCGGTTTTGACGGGCGTCATGACGGCCTTGCCGTCTTTTACCACAAACACGACTTCCTCAATCTCCGGCTTGGGGGCGGGCTTGGTGTTGTCGTCGGCCGTGGCGGTGCCCCGGCTGCGGCCGCTGCCGCCCACGCGCACGCCCCCGGTTTCGTCGGCGGTGCGGGCCGAATCGGAACGGGTGGTGACGGCCGCGAGCGGCACGCTGAGCACCTGCGCCTTGCGGTCGGTGATGATGTCTACCGAGGCCGTCATGCCGGGGCGGAAAGGCACCACAGTCTTGCCCGCCACGGTGCGGATGAGGTGGCGGTAGCTCTCGGGCAGCAGCCGGATGCGCACCTCAAACTCGGTCACGGCTTCGGCCGTAAGGGCGTCCTTGGCGGTGTTGGCAATGTTGGTGACGAGGCCTCTAAATTTCTCGTCCTTACTGGCGTACGAATCTACTTCCACCTCCACCGAGTCGCCGAGGTGGACGTTGATGATGTCGTTCTCGTTCACGTTCACGCGCACCTCCATATTGTTGAGGTTGGCGATGCGCATGATTTCGGTGCCCGCCATCTGGGTGGTGCCCACCACGCGCTCGCCTTTTTTCACGTTGAGCTTGCTGACCGTGCCCGAAACTGGGGCGTAGATGGTAGTTTTGTTGAGGTTACGCCGGGCATCGTCGAGGCCAGCCTGGGCCGAGCGAACGGTGCTTTGCACGGCCGAAATCTGGGCGCGGGTGGCCTTCAGCTGCTCCTGCGAGGCCTCGTAGGCGGCTTTGGCGGCTTCGTAATCGGCCTGCGAAATAACCTTCTGCTTGTAGAGCGACGCTTGACGGCGGTAGGTCAACTCGGTTTGGCGGGCGTTGGCGGCCTGCTGGTCGAGCTGGGCGCGGGCCTGGCTCACGTTGGCCTGCTGGGTGCCCACCACGGCCGATTGCTGGTTCACAATGGCCTGGTAGTTATCGGGCCGGATGCGCAGCAGCAGTTGGCCTTTCTTGACGGAATCGCCCTCGTGCACGTATAATTCCGTGATTTCGCCCGACACATCGGGCGAGATTTTTACTTCCGTCTCGGGCTGCACCTTACCCGAAGCACTCACCTTCTCCACAATATTGGCGGGGCCAGCTTTGGAAACCAGCACTTCAACACCTTCGGGCTTACCAAACCAGCCCTGGCACTTGCCCACGGCATAGCCTCCCACCAACACCAGCACCAAGGCCAGCAAAATGTACAGTAAACGGTTGTTTTTCATCTAAAATAAGTGGGTGATTTGGGGCGTTTTCTGCACGTTGTTTTGTGAGAAACTTGTAGAGACGCGACCCTTCGCGTTTTTCTTGCTTTGCACGTGAGCCATCTGCACGTCAGAGACGCGAAGGGTCGCGTCTCTACAAGTTGAAAATTAAAGCATCAGGGGTTTTCCCTGGTAAAAGTCCAGCACCTTTCTGCGGAACGTGAATTCGTACTTGGCCTGAATGCGGTTCGATTCGGCAGCGGTGAGGTTGTTTTTGGCGATGTTGAAGTCGGTGCCGTTGAGCAAGCCGTTGTTGAAGCGAATTTCGGCGTTGCGCTGCGAGAGGGTGAGGGCGGCGGTTTGGCGCTTGGCGGCGGCGTATTTCAGCTGGGCCGCGCGGGCGTCGGTGTAGGCTTGCTCGATGCTTTGGCGCAGCGTGAGGCGGGCTTGCTCGGCCCGCAGGCGGGCTTGCTCTTCCTGCACCACCGAGCGCTGCACGTTGGTGCGCACCTGCAAGCCGTTGAGGATGGGCACGGTAATGCTGAACTGGATGGTCTTGCCGATGTTGTCGTTCAGTTGATTAAAGAAGCCCGACGGCAGGTAATCGAAGCGCGGCTGCCGGGGCTGCACCACCGCGAGATTAGTGAGTACCGGCCGGGGGTTGCCGGGCAGAAACTGGTACACCGGGATGGGCACCGCCGACGTGGAGTCGCCGGTGACCTGCCGGGCGGTGCTCGACGACGAAAAGCCCGTCGATACCGTGCCAAACAGGCTCAGGCGCGGGTAGTAGCCGCCCCTGGCCAGGTCGATGCCGCGCCGGGCGCTTTGCACGCGCAGGTCGGCGGCCTTTATTTCGGGCAAGCTGCCGGTGGCCGTTTGGAAGGTTTGGTCAAGGTCGAGGGTCAGGGGCGCTTCGGTATCGGGGTCGGTGAGTTGGGGGGCATCGAGGGCAAACGCGGCGGCCGAAGCCGGGTCGAGGTTGAGGAGCTGCACCAAGTTGAGGCGGGCCAGGGCTAGCTGGTTTTGGGCCGTCACCACGTTCAAATCGTCGGAGGCCAGTTGTGACTGGCTGTCGAGCAGGTTGCTTTCGGCCACGCTGCCGGCCTTTAGCAGCTGCTGGGTGCGTTGCACCTGCGCCTGGCTGCTGGCCACCCGCGTTTGGTTGGCCCGCACCAGCTCATCGGCCAGCAAATACTGCAAATACGCCGACGCTACGTTGAGCGACAAGTCGTTGCGGGCCTTTTCGATGTCGCCGAGGCTGGCCGCGTAGTCAAGCTCGTTGCGGCGGATGGTGTTGCGCAGCTGGAAGCCCTGGAAGAGCGTTACGCCGGTTTGGCCCGAAAAATTATTCGAGCGAATGGTCTGACTTTTAAACTCGTAGGTGAGCGGGTTCACGTTGGTGCCGAAGTTCCACACCTGGCTGCCGTTGAGGTTGGCCGTGGGCAGCAGGGCCGCCTTGCTCTGCTGGAGGTAGGTGCGGCTGGTGCGGGCCGAGAGCACGGACTGGCGCACGTCGAGGTTGTGGGCCAGG
>JANXUO010000541.1 GCA_025356245.1 Hymenobacter sp. | reverse complement strand
CCCGGCCCACCATCGCGGGAGCGACCGGAGTTTTCGCCGGATCGAGGCCATCGACCGTCGCCGTGCCCGCATCACCCGGCAGCACGTTCAGCGTCACGCCCAGTTTGCCCCATTGCTGCTAGATCAACTGCAACGGCGCGGAACTGACCCTGACGGCATACGAATCCCTGCCGCAGCCGCAGAACAAGGCGGCGTTGCCCCGCGCCTCGTTGCTCCACCGAAACGTGCGGTGGGCAAACTGAATGTGGCAGCCGCGCCGCAGCACTTCGGCCCACAAAATGCCCACCTGCTCGCCCTGCGTGATGGAGTTGGTGCTCACGAAGGCCACCCGCGTGGCCGGGTGCTGCTGCACAAAGCGGGCGCCCTTCAGGTACCAGGCGGCCACAAAATCGAGCACGCCCGCGCCCTTCAGGGCGGGGCCGGCGGCCCGCAGCAGGTCGTCGCGCTGGGCGGCGCTCATCAGCTTCGAGCCCACAAAGGGCGGGTTGCCCACGATAAAATCGGCGGGGCGGCCATCGGCGAAGGCGGTGGTCCAGTCGAAGGCCAGGGCGTTGGCGTGGTGGATTTCGGCCCCGCCGGTGAGGGGCAGGCGCACGTAGCGTTGGTCGAAGCGGGCGGAGAGGGCCAGGTTGAGCTGGTGGTCCATGAGCCAGAGGGCGACTTCGGCGATGCGGGCGGCAAACTCCTCCACCTCGAGGCCCGCCACCTGGCCCACGCCCACCTGCTGGTAGAGGGCCAGGTTGATGGAGCGCCCGGCGGCGGCCTCGCGGGCGTAGAGGCGGTCGAGGATTTCGTGCTCCAGCAGGCGCAGCTCGCGGTAGGCCACCACCAGGAAGTTGCCGCAGCCGCAGGCGGGGTCCAGCAGGCGCAGGCCGGCCAGGCGCGTTTGCAGCCGCGTGAGGGCCGGGCGGCCGGTGCCGGCGGCGGCCAGCTCCTGCCGCAGCCCATCGAGCAGCAGCGGCCCGAGCACCTTCAGGATGTTGGGCTCCGAGGTGTAGTGCGCCCCCAGGGTGCGGCGGCGGGCGGGGTCGGCAATGGCCTGAAACAACGACCCGAACACGGCCGGCGAAATGCGGCTCCAATCGAAGTACGAGCAGCGCACGAGCCGGGCGCGGGTGCCTTCGGCGAAGGCGGCGGGCCGGAAATCTTCCCGAAACAGCGCCCCGTTGATGTACGGGAAGTTGGCCAGGTGCGGGGCCAGGGCGCCCGAGCGCCGGGCGGGCGGCGTATCGAGCACCCCAAAAAATTCGCCCAGCTTGGCCCCCAGGTCCGAGCCGTCGGGGGCGGTGTGCTCCTCGAGCAAAGCCCGGAACTCGTCTTTGTCGAAGATGGCCGTGTCTTCGGCAAAGAGGCAGAAAAGCAGGCGCACGAGCAGCACCTCCAGGGGGTGCCCGGCGTAGCCGTCGGCCAGCAGCGCGTCGTGGAGCTGGGCCATGAGCTCGGCGGCCTCGGCGTTGGCGGGGTCTTCGGGGCGCTGCTGCCCGGCGGGCCGGTAGCCGGTGACGAAGCCAAAGAGGTGCAGCTGCTCGGGCAGCTCGGCCAGGGCAAAGTCGTGGCGGGTGCCCGCGTCGCGGTCATAAAGCCGAAACCGCCGGAAGTCGCTCACGATAATCACCGGCGGCAGCTCGTGGGCCGGCAGGTTGGGCAGGTACTCCAGCGCCTGCTGGTAGGCCGCCTCCAAGTCGCGCCCGGCGCTCTTGTGCTCCACAAGCAGCGTGCCGGGCCAGAACACGTCGACGTAGCCCTGGCTGCCGTCCTGCTTCTTGATGCGGTGCTCGAAGCGGGCGCGGCGGCGCCCCTGGGGCGTGAGGGCGTCGAGGAGGTTGCCCCAAAAGGTCTGGGCCTGCGATTTTTCGTCGGAAAAGTCGGCGTGTTCGCGGGCAAAAGCGGCGGTGCGGTGCCGGAGCTCGGCAAGAGAAAAAGGCATGGGCGAAGGTAAGGTTGAAACCTGCGCGTGGGGCAGCCGGCGTGCGTTTGGGGGGGGTTGGGAGGTCGGGTTTTTGGTGTTCGGTCTTGGGTTTTTGGTGTTGGATTTTTCGGGGCGACTACCCCGAAGGGGTTGCACAACAAAGCCCAGGGTTGGCAACCGCAGGGAGCCTACCCTGGGTTGCGGGTTGGTTAGGCATCCCGAACCCCAACGGGGTTCGGCAAACGCGGGCCGGGGGTCCGGGGGTAGGCTCCCTGCGGTCGCCAACCCCCGGCTTTGTTGTGCAACCCCTTTGGGGTAGTCGCCCCCAACACCGAAAGCCCAACACCGAACACCAAAAACCAAACCCCCAACCCCCAACCCCAAGAACGTGACAGGCCGCACTGCATAGCACACGCCCTTTGCTGCGCCGCAAGTACCGTTCTTTGCAGGCTGCTGCGCCCGGCAGAACATTTTGCCCCCCCAGCACTGTTTTTGAGTAGGCTACCTTTGCAAAAGCTTCCTCAAAAGCGCAGTTTCCGAACCAACTAATTTAATAACCACAACCCCCATGGCCCACGAACCAGCCGCCAACACGACGGAGTATTTCATGAACGACACCCCGGCGGCCAAGTGCCCGTTTTCGGGCGCGTCCATCAAGCAGGCCGCCGGCAGCGGCACCCGCAACCGCGACTGGTGGCCCAACCAGCTGCGGCTAAACATCCTGCGCCAGCACTC
>JANXUO010000484.1 GCA_025356245.1 Hymenobacter sp. | reverse complement strand
CCGCTGGTGCTGCTGGTGAGCCCGTACGCGCCGCACCTGGCCGAGGAGCTGTGGCAGGAGCTGGGCCACGCGGCCGGCAGCATCAGCCACGCGAGCTACCCCGAGTTCCGCGAAGAATTTTTGGTGGAAGCCAACGTGACTTACCCGCTGGCTATCAACGGCAAGGTGCGAGCAGCGCGAATTCCCGGCCGCCGCCACCGCCGCCGAAATTGAAGCCGCCGTGCGCGAATCGGATTTCGTGAGCCGGTTTGGCGAGGGCAAGGAGCCGAAAAAAGTAGTGGTAGTGCCGGGGCGGATGGTGAACGTGGTGGTTTGATTGTTCGGCTGTTGTTAAGTGGTTGGCGCAGGGCTTTGGGCCGCGTCAACCACTTAACAACAGTAAATTAACGTTCAACCCGTAAAGTTTCTTAGAAGAAGAATGGCTACGAAACTAGCGTATGCTTCAAACAACTTCACCATACTTTTTTGCCGGCAACATTTATTTTTTGCTTTGTTTTAACTTTTTGGGGTTCGTCGGAACGAAAGGCTCCCACGAAATATCGAACGGCAGTGCCTCAACGATTTTGATAAAAGCGTCAAAATCTTTGTCAGGAATGGAAATAACAATTTGGCGCATGGCGCAAATTAGCTATTGGGCGGCGGAGAGGGCGGCCCGCACCGCTTTGGGCAGCGAGGCTGCTACGAGGTGGTAGGAATCGTCAATCCACTGGCGCAGTTGGTGGTCGGTGGCGCCGGTACCGATTTGCACCGTGTTCCAGTGCATTTTGCTCATGTGGTAGCCGGGCAGCACGTAGTCGAACTGCTCGCGCAGCTCGGCGGCGCGTTCGGGGTCGCACTTGAGGTTGAGGCTGGCAAAGGAGTCGATGTCGGTGAGGGCGAACATTTTGCCGCCCACTTTTAGCACCAGCGTTTCGGGGCCGAACGGCGTTTCGTCGGTGGTGCCGGGCTTGGCGAGGCAGTAGTCGCGAAACTCCTCAATGTTCATAAGAGCCTTTTTTACAGCACGTAGCGGAACAGCATCACCACCAGGCACACCAGGAACATGGCTAGGCTGAGCTTGTTGATGAAGTGCATGGTGCGGAGGTTGAAATTGTCTTTGCGATTCGGGTCGCTCTTGCGGAAGAAGTAGCCGAGGGCGGGGCCGAAATTGAACAAGTCTTTGCCTTTCATGACGGAGGGGTTTTGAGTCAGCTAAGATAACAGGGTCGGGCGCGGAATGATTACCGCAGATTCGAACGGATTTAACGGATGGAACGGATACGGCGCTTCGCGCCTGACAACGGGGTTTTATTACCGGCTAACGGCCATGAGCTGACAGCCATCATCCATCGGCCTACCCCTCACTAAACACTGGTTTGCAGGCGTACCAGGTACTGGCCTTCCTCATCTTCGTCCAGAAACTCGGCGCTGTAGCCAGCGGCGGCGGCGGCGTCCTGCAAGAGGGCAGCATCCACAAAAAGCCAGGGAAACTCGTCGCCGGTCTGGCCATTGTAGCTGAGGGAGTAGGTGACTTCGCCGTAGTACGGGCCGTTGAGGTTGAGGCGAATGCTGCCGTCCTCGTCTTCATAGAGGTAGCGCACATCGGAGGATGTGGCCAGGATTTGGCCGCCGGGGGCGAGCAAGGTGCGAGCGTGGGCCAGCAGCCGGTCGAGGCCCTCGAGGGTGCCGGCCAGGCCCAGACCGTTCATTAGCAGTAAAACCGTGTCGTAAGGCAATTCGTTGGCGGGCAATGGGTCGAGCAAGTGGTGGCGGGCAGCATTTTCGATGCCGCGCTCGCTCATTACCTGCACCGCGCCGGCCGAGATATCGACGGCCTTCACCGATGTGTGGCGGCTTTGCAGCTCCAGCGCATGGCAGCCGGCCCCGGCCCCGAGGTCGAGGACGCGGCCCCGGCACTCGTCGAGGGCCAGGCGCTCAAGGTCGGGCATTTGCAGTAGCGGGCGGAAGAAATAGCTGGCAGGCAGCGGCTCGTCGTCGGCCACGTTGCAATGCACCGTGAGCGTAGCGGCGTGGTTGCCGTGATGGTAGTCGAGCAGGGCTTGGCCCAGGAGGTCGGGCGCGGTGGCGGTGGTCATGGCAGGAATGTTTCTTGTTGCTCGTTTCTTGTTGAATTGCTGAATTGTTGGGCTTTCTAGCGTGTGTCCCGTAGTGGACGCAGTGCCGTCGTGTGCCGTATGAGCAACGGTTTTTAACAATTCAACACTCAATCAGTACGCCTTAATCAGCCACACCCCGGCCAGCAGCAGCGCCACGCCCAGCAGGCGCGGCAACGAAATGAGGTGGGTGGGCAAACCCAGGGCACCAAAATGGTCGAGCACGAGGGCCAGCACGAGCTGCCCTACCACCACCAGCCCCACCGTGAGGCCCGCCCCCAGGCGCGGCGTCAGCATCACGACGATAGCCAGGTAAGTAGCGCCCAGCAGGCCGCCCACAAAGTAGCCGGGCGGGGCCTGGC
>JANXUO010000420.1 GCA_025356245.1 Hymenobacter sp. | reverse complement strand
TCGATGCCACGCTGCAAGCGGTCCACGTTGGTTACGAACAAGTCGTCGCCCACCAGCTGAATTTTTTTGCCCAAGCTGTCGGTGTGCAACTTCCAGCCCGCCCAATCGTCCTCGTCCATGCCATCCTCGATGCTGATGATGGGGTACTTGCGCACCCAATCGGCCCAGTAATCGGCCATTTGGCTGCTCGTCAGCTTATCGCCACTGCTTTTCTTAAAGTGGTACATCCCATCCTCGTAGAATTCCGACACCGCTGCGTCCATCGCAATAAACACGTCCTCGCCCGGCCGGTAGCCAGCCTTCTCGATGGCCTGCAGCACAATCTGAATGGCTTCCTCATTCGATTTGATATTGGGCGCAAAGCCGCCTTCGTCGCCCACGTTGGTGCTGTAGCCCTGCTTTTTGAGCACGGTTTTCAAGTGATGAAAGATTTCCGTGCCCCAACGTAACGCCTCCGAAAACGACGGCGCCCCCGTCGGCATAATCATGAATTCTTGAAAATCAATCGAGTTGTCAGCGTGTGAGCCACCGTTGAGGATATTCATCATCGGCACGGGCAGCGTAGTAGCCCCCACGCCGCCCACGTAGCGGTAGAGCGGCATCCCGGCATCCTGGGCAGCAGCGCGTGCGGCGGCCAAGCTCACGCCCAAAATGGCGTTGGCCCCCAAGTTGGCCTTGTTGGGGGTGCCGTCCATCTCCAGCATAATCTTGTCGAGCAGCGCCTGCTCGTACACCGAAAACCCCACCAGCTCTTCGGCAATGCGGTTATTTACGTTGTCCACGGCCTTCAGTACGCCCTTGCCCATGTACTTGCTGGCCTCCTCGTCGCGCAGCTCCACGGCCTCGTGTTTGCCGGTGCTGGCCCCGCTCGGCACGGCGGCGCGGCCCGTAGCTCCGCTGTCGGTCGTCACATCTACTTCGATGGTTGGGTTGCCACGCGAGTCAAAAATCTGCCGGGCGTGAATTTGCGAAATGATGCTCATTTGAAGAGTCAGGTTGAAGGTTAAATCCATCTGCAAACCTACGAAACAAACCGCAGGCTGCCCTTTCGCACCAAACCCTTCGCCATAAAAAAACGGGACGCCCCTCGCGGAGCGTCCCGTTTCTCATCTGCAAAAACGACTGCCTAAGCGGCCGTTTCTCCTTTCTTCTCCTCACCGTCCGTAGCCTCTTCGTGGCTCGCGCCCTCGTGCAGGGTTTCGGTAGCGGCAGCTTCCGGAGCTGACGTCTCAACCACTGCAGCCGGGGCCGCTGCTTCGTCCGTCACTTCCGTAGCCGAGGTCACAACGGCGTCGCCGGTAGCCTTCTTGCCGCCACGGCTACGCGAGCGGCGCGTGTTCGAAGCCTTGGCAGCATCGGCGTTCTTGCTTTCGAGCATGGTGTCGTTGTAGTCCACCAGCTCAATCACGCACATGTCGGCGTTGTCGCCGAGGCGCGTGGCGCTCAGCTTGATGATGCGGGTGTACCCACCGGGGCGGTTGGCAATTTTCGCCGCCACTTCGCCAAACAACTCCTTAATAGCCTCTTTCTCTTGCAGCTGGGCAAACACCATCCGCCGCGAGTGCGTGGTGTCTTCCTTGGCTTTCGTCAACAGCGGCTCTACGTACTGGCGCAGGGCTTTGGCTTTGGCCACCGTGGTGGTCACGCGCTTGTGCATGATGAGCGACGTTGCCATGTTCGACATCATCGCGTGGCGGTGGGCGGTCGTCCGGCCCAGCTGATTAATTTTTTTACCGTGTCGCATCGGACAAATTGGGTTTTAACGGTGCGCTTGCGGGCGGCAGCCACGGCGGGCTAACTACCTCATTAGAACCACCGCCCCGAAGGGCGCACCAGGTGTAAAAAAGAAGTTTCTCGTTTCTGGAGATTTGCTGGCTCAACTACTAAGTGTTGACAACAAACAACCAAAAACGAGAAACAGGAAACTACTAATCTTCGTCCAGGCGGTACTTGCCCAAATCCATTCCGAACTCCAAACCGCGCTCTTCCACGAGGTTTTCCAGTTCAGTCAAGCTCTTCTTGCCAAAGTTGCGAAACTTCATCATGTCGGCAATCTCCAGAGTCACCAATTCGCCCATCGTCTTGATGTCGGCTGCCTTGAGGCAGTTCTTAGCGCGTACGCTGAGCTCCATATCCTCCAACGGAGTCTTGAGCATCTTGCGCATTTG
>JANXUO010000416.1 GCA_025356245.1 Hymenobacter sp. | reverse complement strand
ATACCTGGCACGATTCGTACCCCTACGCCGCCATTTCGGTGTTTGCGCTGCACCCGCAGTTCATTCATCTCGAAGGCATTGCCGCGCCCAAAGACAAGAAAGCCGCCAAGGAGCTGGCCGCGCTGAAAGCTGAATTCAACGCCAAGGACTTCGTGGACTACGAGCCGGTGATGGCCGCCAAGTGGAAGTTTCTGCGGCTGCTCTATCGGCAGGAGAAGGCCGCCTTTCTGGCCGATGCCGACTACCGCGCATTCTTCGCCAGCCAGGCCGACTGGCTGGTGCCCTACGCGGCCTTCTCCGCGTTGCGCGACCGGCTGGGTACCGCCGACTTCAGCCAGTGGCCCGCCGAATTCCGCCGCCCGCAAAACCTGGCCGCCCTCACCGCCGAAACCGCGCCCGACTACGACGACTACGGCCTGTTCTTCTTCGCCCAATACCACCTCGATAGGCAGCTGCGGGCCGCCGTGGCCTACGCCCGCAGCCGGGGCGTGGTGCTGAAAGGCGACCTGCCCATCGGCATCTACCGCCACTCGGTCGAGGCCTGGACGCAGCCCGAACTGTTCCACATGGATGCCCAAGCCGGTGCGCCGCCCGACGACTTTTCGACCACCGGCCAGAACTGGCGCTTCCCCACCTACAACTGGGAGCGCATGGCCCTCGACGGTTACGGCTGGTGGAAGCAGCGCATGGGCCACCTCAGCCGTTACTTCGACGCCCTGCGGATTGACCACATCCTGGGCTTTTTCCGCATCTGGGAAATCCCCGACCACTCCGTTGAGGGCTTGCTGGGGCACTTTGCGCCCGCCCTGCCCATGCACCGCCACGAAATTGAGAGCCGCCTCGGCTGGTTCGATTTCTCGCGCCTCTGCGAGCCCTACATCCGCTGGCACATGCTGGAGGACATCTTCCAGGACAAGGCGCAGGAGGTGTTCGACGAGTACCTCTACGATGCCAGCTACGGGCTCATTCACTTCCGCGAGGGCCTCGGCACCCAGCGCGCGGTGGAGGCCTACATTCAGCAGAAAATCAGCAAGTATCCCGAAGCCGCCACTTATTTCAAGTGGTTGCAGAAGGGCCTTTTTCAGCTGCTGAACGAGGTGCTGTTCGTGCCCGCCGGCAACGAGTTTTACCACCCGCGCATCACCCTCAACAAAACCTACTCGTACCGCGAGTTGGGCTCCGACGAAGACCGCCGCCGCCTCTACGACGACATCTACGTGGACTTTTTCTTCCGCCGCCACGAAGATTTCTGGCGCCGCCAGGGCCTCGTCAAGCTGCCGCCGGTCCGTTACGCCACCAACATGCTCATCTGCGGCGAAGACCTGGGCATGGTGCCCGCCTCGGTGCCCGGCGTGATGCGCGAGCTGGGCATGCTGGGCCTCAACATCCAACGGATGCCGAGCAACCCCGCCACCGAGTTTGGCCACCCCAACAACGCGCCCTACCTGAGCGTCGTGACCACGAGCAGCCACGATATGAGCACTGTGCGCGGCTGGTGGGAAGCCGACCGCGTGACCACCCAGCGCTTCTACGAAACCATGCTGGGCCACAGCCGGCAAATCGCGCCCTTCTACTGCGAGCCCTGGGTGGCCCGCGAAGTCCTCGTGCAGCACCTGCACTCGCCCGCCATGTGGGCCATCTTCCCCCTGCAAGACTTGCTGGCCATGGACAGCGCCCTGCGCCGCGCCGACCCCCAGGCCGAGCAAATCAATGTGCCCAGCAACCCCGAGCACTTCTGGAAATACCGCCTCCACCTGCCCCTGGAGGAGCTAGTGGACGCCGTGGGCTTCAACGAGCCGTTACGCGGGCTGGTGGAAGCCAGCGGGCGGGCGTAGATAGCCCATACCGCTGTTTCGGACCCGCTGCCGCTGGCCGAATTTCACTACGCGCAGTGAGTTTGCAACATACCTGTAGACACCTTTCAACAAGTGAGTTATAAATTCGCACAGCTGAATGGCGCACAGTTACGCGCTTGGCGCTAAACTGTGGCCAGCGCGGCATCTTTCGGTGCAAACAGCCGATGCCCACCGTCGCAACATACGCTACAAGCTGGGGCCATCTTAGCCTTCGAACTGGGAAAATGCACTGGGCCTTCGGCCCGATTTAAAGCCGGCAGTAACCCAAAATATACCTACTTCCGGGTATTGCGGCGAAAAAAAAAGCAGGTGAACTTTGCGGTGAACATTACTTCACTCATCTCACTTCGCATCATGCACACTTCCTTTGCTTCTTCCCGTCTCACTCTGGTGCTTGGCCTAGCTGCGGCCTTGGGCCTCACGGCCTGCTTCGGCTCCGACGATAAAGCCAAAGACCCTGCGCCAACCGACGGCATTAGCGATAACCTGCACTTTGCGTTCAAGACCCCGGAATGGGAACGGCAGATTGACTGCGAGCAACTGGCCATGCCTTTCTCGTCCTACAACGGCGTGGCCGGGGTAGGCGGCACCTCGGCCTCAACGGCCGTGGCGTTCTACTTTCAATACCCGGCCGACAGCACGGCCCTGGTGCAGGCGGCGGTGTTGCGCCGCTACCCCATCGCCCGCCAGATTGCGGGCAGCAGGTTGGGCGAGTTGTCGCTCAGGGTGCCCGTCACGGCTGGCAGCAGCAGCTTTTTGATGCCCAAGGCCGGGCAATCGGCCACGTCGTACAATGAGATTGTGAGCGTGAAATACACCGACCGTCGCAACGGCTATCCACGCTTTGACATCAAGTGCCGCTACCAGGCCATGATGGGCCTGGCTACTGATTCGACGGCCGCGCTGCGGCCAGTGTCGGGCACCTACCATTTGCGGGTAGTTGCCCGGCCGCAGTAATGCCGAGTACGACAATGAGTGGATGAGTGACGGAGCGAATGAGTGAATTGTTAGTGCGGTGACGTTTGCGGACGCATTGCCCCCTAACAACTCACTCATCCACTCATTGTGCCTTTCGCCGTTCCGGCGACGCGAAGCCGCGCTGCGCGGTACGGTTGCTACCCCAGCAGGCGCTTTATCAGCCGCAGCTTGTGGGTGTAGCGCTGTAAGTCGCTGTTATAAATTCCGTTGTGGTCGAGCGAGTCAATGCGCACCTCGCCGTGGGAGTGGATAATCTGGCCCTCGTCGAGCACCAGGCCAACGTGGACGATGCGGCCCTCAGCGTTGTCGAAGAAGGCGAGGTCGCCGGGGCGGGCCTGGGCCACGAAATGTACCGTTTGGCCCAGGTCAATTTGCTGGCGGGCGTCGCGGGGCAGCTGCAGGCCGATGAGGCCGAAGAGCTGCTGCGTCATGCCCGAGCAGTCGAGGCCGAAAATGCTTTTGCCGCCCCACACGTAGGGCGCCTTGAGGTACATGAGGGCCGTTTTGCGGAGCAGCGTGAGTTGCCGGGCCGCATCGGGCGCGGCGCCGGGGTTGGTGGCGGTGCCGTTGTAAAAGTATTTGCGCTCGCCGACGCGCACGGTCAGGCCATCAAAAAACGGCAGGCGGCAGCCCAGCGTAAGGGGTATTTTGGTTTTGGCGTCGCTCACGGCCTGCACTACGTCGAGGGCGCGGGGATGGTCCTGGGCGCACCAGGCAGCGTAGTATTCCGGCGTCACGGGCGTGTGCTGCTTCACGTCAATCCAGCCCACGTAGTGGTCGGCGGCGAGTTGCACCTGCACCCAGTTGCCCTGCGCGAGCAGCACCTGGTAGCATTCGCCAAACAGCAATTCCGTCACCAACTCGGTTTTATCGGAGGCTTCGGCGCGGACGGGGACGGCGCTCAGGGCGCAAATGCCAGGGTTCAAGAGATGAGTGAAGAAAGAAGTGTGTGTGAGCTGCTGCAATATTCGGCACTATTTAGCAGAAGGCCGTCCAGTGGTCGGACGAATCGCCCGGAGGGCTTCGTCCGACCACTGTGCGTATGCTGCCTAGCCGCGAGTCGTTCAACGGCCAGTGGCCGGACGAACCGCTTCGCGGAATTCGCCCGACCACTCGCCTACCTGCGCTCCATGTCGCGCTGCTGGGCTTTGGCTTTGAGGTCGTTGCGTTTGTCGTAGAGCTTTTTGCCCTGGGCCAGCGCAATCTCGATTTTGGCAAAGCCGCGGTCGGTGGTGAAGAGGCGAAGCGGAATGATGGTCAAGCCCTGGTCTATCATCTTGCCCCGCAACTGCTTCAGCTCGCGCTTTTGCAGCAGCAGCTTGCGCTCGCGCATGGCGTCGTGGTTGTTGTAGGTGCCCAGCGAATAGGGCGCAATGCGGATGGAATGAATCCAGAGCGAGCCGTCGGAGTGGAAAAGGCAGTAGCCGTCGCTCAGGTTCACCTCGCCGGCGCGGATGCTTTTTATCTCGGTGCCTTGCAGCATCACGCCCGCGTCGTACTTGGCCAGGAAAGTGTATTCGTGGCTGGCGCGGCGGTTTTTGATGTTGATGAAGGTGGGCTTATCGTCTTTGGTAGCCATAAGAAAGTCTATCAGTCGGGAGCGGGCGAAGGCGCAGCTTGCAACGCCGCAAAGCGGGCGGCCAGCCGGGCGCGGGACACCATTTGCTGCTCGGTGTGGCCGGTGGCCACGAGGCGCTGGGCCACACGGGCTTCTACGGTGCAGCGCAGGTGCCGGCCCGCGAGGGCCGCAAAGGTAGCCGTCACGGTCAGCGTTTCGCCCGCGAAGGCGGGGGCGTGGTGCTCGATGGCGAGGGCCGTGCCAATGCCTTCCTCGTCGGGGTCCTTCATCTCCAGCACGAAGAGGCGGGCGGCCCATTCCATTTCCCGCGCCAGCGCAAACGTGCTGCACACGGCGTGTACCAACCCGCCCTGGGCCGGGCCGAAATCGGCAAAATCGGCTGGGGTGATGAGGTGGTGGTGGGTTTTGGTATCGCCGGGAAGGAAGGGGTTGGTCATGGGAAATGCGGCTGATTGTACCGCGCAGCTCCAGCTGCGCGGTACAATCAGCCCCTCACTCACAGCTTCAGCCGTGGGTCGGGGCTGAGTGCCTGGGTGGCAAAATCGCCGGCTTCAAACTGAAAGTGAGCCGTCATGGCCACCATCGCGGCATTGTCGGTGCAAAATTCGAAGTCGGGAATGAACACGGCCCAGCCCTGTAACTCGGCCTCGGCCAGCAGGGCGGCCCGCAGGCCCGAGTTGGCGGCCACGCCCCCGGCCAGGGCTACTTGCCGGAGGCCGGTAGCGGCGGCGGCGGCGCGGAGCTGGCGCAGCAGCGTCTGCACAATGGTGTGCTGGATGCTGGCGCATAGGTCGGCCAGGTTTTCGGCGATAAAATGCTCGTTGACGGCCACCTGCTTTCGGAGGAAGTAGAGCACCGACGTTTTCAGGCCCGAGAAGGAAAAGTTGTAGCCTTCCATCGCGCCGCTCGGAAACGCAAAACGGAGGGGGTTGCCGGTTTGGGCCAGCTGGTCGAGGCGAGGGCCGCCGGGGTAGGGCAGGCCGAGGAGCTTGGCGGTTTTATCGAAGGCTTCGCCGGCGGCGTCGTCGGTGGTCTGGCCGATGATTTCCATGTCGAGGGCCGAGCGCACCACCACCAGCTGCGTGTGACCGCCGCTGACGGTGAGGCACAAAAACGGGAAATCGGGCTTCGGCTCCCGGATAAAATGGGCTAGGATGTGCGCCCGCATGTGGTTCACGCCCAGCAGCGGCACGTCCAGGGCCAGCGCCAGCGTTTTGGCAAACATGGTGCCCACCAGCAGCGAGCCCAGCAGGCCAGGGCCTTGAGTAACGGCCACGGCATCAAGCGCGTGCTTATCAATTCCGGCTTTGACCAGCGCGGCCGTCACCACCGGCAGCAGGTGCTGCTGGTGCGCCCGCGAGGCCAGCTCGGGCACCACGCCGCCGTATTGCTCGTGTACTTTTTGGGTGGCCACGACGTTGGCTAGCAGCACGCCATCGGCAATGACGGCCGCGCCCGTGTCGTCGCAGGAAGATTCGATGGCGAGGATGATGGGCATGGAGTTATTGGTTTCTTGTTTCTTGTTTTCGATGACCGACCCTTTCAACAAGAAACGAGAAACTAAAAAACCTGAAACCGCAAAGTTCGGCCCTGGCCCGGCGTTTGCCTACTGCCCCCGAAAAAAGCTGCAAATTTGTGGCTGCTACCCTCGTCACAGAACGGTTTGCGAAAATATGGCGCGGTAGAGACACAATATTTTGTGTCTCTCGTTGAACGAAATCGTTGAACGACTTGCCCTAACGTCATCTGCGCAAGTCGTTCAACGAGAGACACAAAATATTGTGTCTCTACCTCAGCTAATCCCCTCCCCCACTGCCTTGCGTCGCATCCTCACCCTCCTCTTCCGAACGCTGCTGGGCCTGCTGGGACTGGGGTTGGTGCTGGTGGTGGCGGCGCTGGTGGCCATCCGCATTCCGAGCGTGCAGACCAATGTGGCCCAGCGCATTGCGGCCGTATTGAGCCAGAAGCTGGGGCAGCGCGTGAGCATTGCGCGGGTGGACGTGCGGCCCTTCTCGCGGGTGCTGCTCGACGGCCTGCGGGTGCTGGACCGGCGCGGCAACGAGGTGCTGAGCGTGGCCCGCACCGACGCCGACATCGCCCTTTTTTCGGTGCTCGACCCGCGCCATTTGCACATCGGCACCCTCACGCTCACCGAGCCGCGCTTTGCGCTGCGCCACCTGGCCGGGCAGCCCGACTCCACCACCTTCGACGTGCTGCGGGCCGCCATCGGCCGCCTTACCGGGCCTTCGGACACCACCAAAAAGGCCCCGTTCGACTTCAAAATAGCCCGCGTGGCCCTCGAAAATGGCCATTTTGAGATTGAAAAGGAAGGCGTGCCCCGCGCCCCCACCTACGGCCGCACGGTGGACTACAACCACCTGCAGGTGGACAGCGTGTACGCCGACATCAGCCAGATAACCCTGGCTGACACCGTGCGCCTGCGCCTCGACCGGCTGCGGGCCGTGGAAACGCCCTCGCGCACCCACCTGCGCGAGCTGACCTCGACCATGCAGCTAGGGCCGCACTTCTGGCAGCTCGACGACCTGACCCTGCGCGTAAACCGCAGCGTGCTGCGCAACTACCTGCGCTTCGACTACCGGGTATTCACCAACTTCACCGACTACAACGACTCGATGAAAACGACCGGGCACTTGCGCAACACGCGGGTGTACTCGGAGGACATTGCCAAGTTTGCGCCCGCCCTGCACGGGCTGCACGAAGCCGTGACGGTATCGGGCGACTACGTGGGCTATACCCGCGATTTTCACGTCAAAAACCTGGACGTGCGCTACGGCAGCGGCACCCGCCTGCGGGCCAAAACCGCCCACGCCGACAACCTGCCCAACTACCGCGAAAGCTACATCGACCTGCGCCTGCTGCCCTCGGTGGTGGAGCCGCGCGACCTGGCGCACTTCCTCCCCAAGTCGGCCAACACGCTGGTGCAGCGGCTCGGGCGCACCGCGCTGAAGGGCGATTTTACGGGCTTCTACAACGACTTTGTGGCCAACGCCGACTTCCAAACGGCCATTGGCCGGGTGGTGACGGACGTGAACCTCAAAACCAAAACTACTTTCGACCGCGCCACCTACGAGGGGCACGTGACGAGCACCGACTTCCAGCTGGGGCGCTTTTTGGGCGACGAAACCGTGGTGCGCGACGTGACGCTTTCCGGGGCGGTGGCGGGCACGGGCTTCGTGCCGCCGCTGGCCAAGGGCCGCGCCGACATCAAGGTGCAACGCCTGTGGCTCAACGGCTACCACTACCAAAATCTGGGCTTTAAGGGCACCTACGACGGCCTGGCCTTCGGCGGGCACGTCACGGCCGCCGACCCCAACGTGCGCCTCGTGGCCGACGGCGACATCAACCTGACCCGCGCCCACCAGCAGGTAAACCTGCGCGGGCGGCTGGCCCACGCCAACCTGCAAGCCTTGGGCCTGAGCACGGTGCCCTTCGTGGTGAGCACCACGGCCAACGTCCACATCGGCGGGGTGCAGCTCGACTCGCTGATTGGCTACGCCCGGCTGCGGAACTCCGACTTTGCCAGGGCCGGGCAGCGCCTGCACCTCGACACGCTGGACGTGACCAGCACCCGCAACCGCCTCAACCAACGGGCCATCGGCATCCACTCGGAAGCCCTGAACGCGGCGGCCAGCGGCACCTTCAACACCTCCGACGTGGTGCGCGACGGGCAGACGCTCATTGCCGAGTACCGCCTCAACTTTGAGGGCAACGCCGCCGCCACGGCCGCCTACTACCAGCGCAAGCGCCAACGCGCCCAGCCCGTGTATCAGGTCGATTTGAAGGTGCGTTTGAAGCGGGCCAACCCGGTGCTGCAGCTGTTTTTGCCCGACCTGGCTGTGGCCGACAACAGCCTGATTGACGGCTCGTTTCGGAACGGCGAAACGTCGATTTTTCAGGTGGGCGGGCACCTCGACAGCCTGCGCTACGGGCCGGTGAACACCGTCAACAACGAGTTCGACTTCCTCACCTCGAAGCTGCCCTACAAGCCCGACGTGCTGGCCCAGGTGAGCGTGACCAGCGACCGCCAGACCCTGCCCGGCCTGGGCCGCACCGAGCGGTTTGTGGTGGAAGGCGTGTGGGAGCAGCAGCGCATCAACTTCTCGACCTCGCTGGCCCAGACGGGCACCCAAAATAAGGCCGTCATTAACGGGGCGCTGGCGTTTTTGCCGCGGGCGGTGGAAATTGTGTTCCGCAAATCGGGCCTCAACCTGCTGGGCGAAGATTGGACCATTGCACCCGACAACTCCATCCGCATCAGCGACTACGGCCGTGAGTTCGACGTCAAAAACCTGACCCTTAGCAACGGACGGCAGTTTGTGGGCGCCCAGGGCTTCATCTCGCCCGACGCTACGAAGCCGCCTTTGCAGCTGGCCGTGAAGGACTTTGAGCTGACGACGCTGCGCAGCCTCACGGGCCAGGACCTGGCCGGCCGCCTCAACGCCGAAGGCACCGTGAGCGGCATTTACGGCCCCCTTACCATCAACAGCACCGTGGCCGTGGACTCGCTGATGTACGACCGGACGCTGATTGGCGACGTGGCCGGCCGCAGCGACTGGGACAACGCCGCTGGGCAGCTCCGCGTGAACCTGGCCGTGACCCGCGCCAACCAGCCCGTGCTGACCGTGACGGGCGGCGTGGCCCCCGGCAGCAAAACCCAGCAGCTCGACCTGACGGGCACCCTCACCGACACGCCGATTGTGCTGGCCCAGCCGTTTTTGGGCACCTTATTCAGCCACCTGGGCGGCACCGGGCGCGGCGATTTGCACCTCAGCGGGATGTTTGGGGCCATGAACCTGACGGGCGGCGTGGACGTCAAAAACGGCCGCCTCCGGTTCGATTACCTCGGCACGACCTACACCTTTGCCGACCGCATCGACTTCACGATGAACAGCATCAGCTTCCGCAACGTGGCCCTGCGCGACCCGCTCGGCAACGTGGGCACCGTGGACGGCGTGGTGAGCCACCACCAGTTTCAGGACATGCGCCTGATAATCGGGGCCGAGTTCCGGAAGCTGCAAGTGCTCAACACCACACGCAAGGACAACGACCTGTACTTCGGCACGGCCTACGCCAGCGGCACGGCCCGCGTAACCGGCCCCGTGAGCGACCTGCGGGTGGACGTGCGGGCCACCTCGGAGGCCGGCACCCGCCTCTCGCTGCCCCTCGACAATGCCGCCAAAGCCCAGAAAGCGGGCTACATCAGGTTCGTCAACAACAACGTGCGGCCCGATACCGTCATCACCAAAAAGGCGGTGGTGGTGCGGGCCGAAGACAAGGTGGACCTGTCGGGCGTGCAGCTCAATTTTAACCTCACCATCACGCCCGATGCTTACGTGGAGATTTTGCTGGATGAAAGCACCGGCGACATCATCCGGGGCACCGCCGCCGGGCAGCTGCGCCTCAACATCGACACGCGGGGCGATTTTAATATGTACGGGCAGGTGGAAATTGTGCGCGGGGCCTACAATTTCACGCTGCAAGGGCTGGTGAACAAGGAGTTTGTGGTGCGCCCCGGCGGCCTCATCACCTGGAACGGCGACCCGCTGGCGGGCGAGATGAGCCTGGCCGCCACCTACACCCAGCGCACCTCGCTGGCCCCCATCCTGGGCCTGGGCACCAGCAGCACCGGCACGGGCACCAACACGGCGGTGGTGCCCGTCACGGCCGTCATGAACCTGAGCGGGCCGCTGCTGCTGCCCGTCATCCGGCTGGGGCTGGAGTTTAACGACGCGCCGGGGGCCTTGCAGGGCGATTTGTCGGCCTTCACGGCCTCGCTCCGCAACGACGAGCAGGAGCTGAACCGGCAAGTTTTCAGCCTGCTGCTTTTTAAGCAGCTCGCGCCGCAGGGCTCCTTCACCCAAATTTCCATCAAGGGCCAGGACAACACGGTGCAGAACTCGCTGGGCCAGGTGCTGAGCACGCAGCTGGGCCTGCTGACCTCGCAAATCGACCAGAACCTCGAAATCGACTTCAACATCAACGGCCTCACCCCCGACCAGCTCCAGGCCCTGCAAGTGCGCCTGAGCTACTCGTTTTTGGGCGGCCGCCTGCGCGTGACCCGCGAAGGCGGCTTCACGAGCACAGCCAACGCCGTGGCCCCCGGCACCACGGGCGCCCCCGGCACCAACCCCAACACCGCCGGCCAAGCCTCGCTGCTCGGCGACCTGAGCCTGGAGTACTACCTGCGCGCCGACGGCCGCTTCCGGGCCAAGCTGCGCTACGAAACCACCCCCCGCGACCTCGAAACCGTGAACCAGCCCCGCGCCGGCCTCTCGCTGCTGCACACCGAGCAGTTCGACACGTTCGGGGAACTGTTCCGGCGCGAGAGCCCCAAAAAGCGCGACCTCAACACCCAAAAGGCCCGCGAAGGCAAGCAGGTGCTCAACGTGGACGAGGACCCAAGGACGGTGCTGTAGGGGCGGGGCTTGCCCCCGTCCATGCTGGGAGGGCTTGATACTGCCGTTTTGGCAGAAAATCCTGCCAAAACCCAGCCTTTTACTGACAAAATCGGACCTCTGAGGTCCGGTTTCGGACTTCGAAGAGTCGAAGTCGAGCTTCGGAGGTCCGGTTTCGGACTTCGGAGGGTCGAAATCGGACTTCGGAGGTCCGGTTTCGGACTTCGGAGGGTCAATTTCTACCTTCGGAGGTTCGGTTTTGAACTTCGGAGGTCCGGTTTCGGACTTCGGCACCGCTGTTTGTGGAACCCCGTCGGGAATGGGCGGGCGCGAAACGGCGGGCCGTAACTTCGTGCGGCCCGCTGCTTCGTCCCGTCATCCCGCCCTGCCCATGAAAGCGAAATACGTCAACCCCTTCACCGACTTCGGCTTCAAGAAAATATTTGGCGAGGAGGCCAGCAAGCCGCTGCTGCTCGATTTTTTGAATGCCCTGCTGCCGCAGCGCGAACCGATTGCGGCGCTCGAATTCAAAAACACCGAGCAGCTGGGCCAAACCGAGACCGACCGCAAGGCCATCTACGACATTTACTGCGAGACGGCGACGGGCGAGAAGTTCATCGTGGAGCTGCAAAAAGCCAAGCAGAATTTCTTCAAAGACCGCACGGTTTACTACTCCACCTTTCCCATCCGCGAGCAGGCCGAGCGGGGCGGCTGGAACTACCGCCTCAGCGCCGTGTACTGCGTGGGCATCCTCGACTTTACGTTTGACGACTACGGCCCCCACGCCACCGACCGGGGCGAGGTGCTGCACACCATCCGCCTCAAAAACCAGCACGGGGCCGTGTTCTACGACAAGCTCACGTACCTCTACCTGGAAATGCCCAACTTCCGCAAAACCGAGGCCGAGCTGGAAACCCGCCTCGACCAGTGGTTGTACTTTATCCAGAACCTGGAAGATTTTCAGGCCATTCCGGGCATTTTTCGCGACGCGGTGTTCACCCAGGCCTTCGCCAAAGCCGAGCTGGCCACCATGCTCCCCGCCGAACTCGACCGCTACGAAGGCAACCTGAAAGTGTACCGCGACCTGAAAGCCGTGGTCGATACCGCCTACGGCGACGGCGAGCTGAAAGGCCGCGAGGAAGGCCGCGAGGAAGGCCGCGAGGAAGGACGCGAGGAAGGACGCGAGGAAGGCCTGGCTGAAGGCCAGCAGCGCGAAAAGCGCGAAACCGCCCGCCGCATGAAGCAAAAGGGCCTGCCCCTGGCCGACATTGCCGACATCACCGGCCTGACGGTAGCCGAAGTAACCGGCCTGTAGCGGCCCCGCGCCCGGCCCGACCTTTGCGCCCGCTATGCCTGCCCCGCTCCCCGCCCCCACTTTCGATTTTACGACCTTGCCGGCTCGCTTTGGCGGACACCTGCTGCAAGCGCCCGCCCGCCCGGCCCCGGTGCTGCACCTGTTGCTCGACAGCCGCCGGGCCGCCGAGGCGCTGCCGGGCAGCCTGTTTGTGGCCCTGCGCGGGCCGCAGCACGACGCCCACCGCTACCTGCCCGACGTGTATGCCCAGGGCGGGCGGCTGTTTTTGGTAGAAGAAAACCACGCCATGCCCGGTGGCCCGGCGGCCTACCCCGAAGCCGGCATTTGGGCCGTGCCCGACCCGCTGGCCACGCTGCAAGCCCTGGCCGCCGCCCGGCGCGCCGCGTTTGCCGGGCCGGTGCTGGCCATCACCGGCTCAAACGGCAAAACCATCGTGAAGGAGTGGCTGGCCCAGCTGCTGGCCGCCGACGAAAGCATTTGCCGCTCGCCGCGCTCCTACAACTCGCAGGTGGGCGTGCCGCTGAGCGTGTGGGAACTGAGCCCCGAGCGGCACACGCTGGGCATCTTTGAGGCGGGCATTTCGGAGGTGGGCGAGATGGCCCGGCTGGCGGCCATCATCCGGCCCACGGAGGGCATTTTTACCATGCTGGGCTCGGCGCACGACGCGGGGTTTGCCTCGCCCACGGCCAAGCTGCACGAGAAGCTGCGCCTGTTTCAGGAGCCGGGCTTTGAGCGGCTGTACTACTGCTGCGACCAGCCCCCGGTACACGCCGCCGTGGTCGCCCTGGCCCTGCCCGCCCTGGGCTGGACGGAATACGCCCACCCCGCCGCCGCCGTGCAGTTCCGGGTGACGGAGGAGCGGCCCGGCCCCACGGCCACCGTCGAGGCGCACTACCGGCACCAACGCCACCTGTTCACGGCCGCCCTGCCCGACGCCCCCACCCGCCAAAACCTGCTGCACTGCCTGGCCGTGCTGCTGGTGCGCCAGGTAGCGCCCGCCGAAATCCAGCGCCGCCTGGCGCGGCTGCACCCCGTGGCCATGCGCCTCGAAATGAAGCAGGGCCGCCACAACAGCTACCTCCTCGACGACACCTACAACAACGACCTCGCGGGCCTGGAGCTGGCCCTGGGCTCGCTGCGGCGGCAGTCGCGCCCCGGCCCCCGCACCGTCATCCTGAGCGACTTGCTCGAAACCGGCCTGCCCGCCCCCGTGCTCTACGCCCGCGTGGCCCAGCTCCTGCACGCCCACGGCGTAACCCGCCTGGTGGCAATTGGCCCGGAAATAACCGACCAACTTAACGCCCAGCCGTCGCAACAAACCCCCAATACCCAAACACCGAATACCAAAAACCCAAATACCAAATACCCAACACCCAACACCGAACACCAAACACCAAACATTCAGCATTCAACATTCAACATTCAACACTTCCCCTCCACCGAAGCCTTCCTCGCCGCCCTCAACCCCCTCGATTTCGCCCAGCAGACCATCCTCGTGAAAGGGGCGCGGCGCTTTGGTTTCGAGCGCATTGTGGCGGCCCTGCAAGCCCAGCAGCACGGCACGGTGCTCGAAGTAAACCTCGATGCCCTGGCCCACAACCTCAACCACTACCGCCAGCAGCTGCGGCCCGGCACCCGCCTGATGGTGATGGTGAAGGCGTTTGCCTACGGCGCGGGCTCCTACGAAGTGGCCAGCCTGCTCGAATTTCAACGGGCCGACTACCTGGCCGTGGCCTACACCGACGAGGGCGTGGCCCTGCGCGAGGCCGGCATCAGCCTGCCCATCATGGTGATGAACCCGGCCCCCGACAGCTTCGGCCTGCTGCGCCGCTACCGGCTGGAGCCCGAGGTGTATTCGTTTGAGCTGCTGGAAGCGTACCTGGCCGCCACCGCCGACGGCCCCCTGCCGCCCATCCACCTCAAGCTCGACACCGGCATGCGCCGCCTGGGCTTCGACGAGGCCGACGGCCCCGCCCTGGCCACCCGCCTGCGCCAGCACCGCGCCCAGCTGCCGGTGGCCGCCCTGCTCACCCACCTCGCCGCCGCCGACGACCCGGCCCACGACGACTTCACCCGCGCCCAGCTCGCGGCTTTCGACCGCCTCAGCGCCCTGCTCGTGGCCGTCATTGGCCACCCCGTGCTGCGCCACGCTCTCAACTCGGCGGGCATCACGCGCTTCCCCGAGGCCCAGCTCGACATGGTGCGCCTCGGCATTGGCCTGCACGGCGTGGACGCCACCGCCCCGGCCCCCACCGCCGGGCAGCCCGCGCTAGCCAGCGCCCTGCGGCCCGTCAGCACCCTGCGCACCTCGGTGTCGCAGGTAAAAACCCTGCCCGCGGGCAGCACCGTGGGCTACGGCCGCCGGGGCCCCGCCGCGCCCCACGAGCGCCGCATCGCCACGTTGGCCATTGGCTACGCCGACGGCTACGACCGCCGCTTCGGGCACGGCGTGGGGGCCGTGCGCCTGCCCGGCGGCCTGGCCCCCGTGGTGGGCAGCGTGTGCATGGACATGGTGATGGTGGACGTGACCCACCTGCCCGCCGTGCGCGCCGGCGATGTGGCCGAAGTGTTCGGCCCCGGCCGCCCGCTGCCCGAGCTGGCCGCCAGCATCGGCACCATCGCCTACGAGCTGCTCACCAACGTGAGCGAGCGCGTGAAGCGGGTGTTTGTGAGCGAGTAGCGGGGTGAGCAGGCAACCGGCGAACGAAAATCAGCGGGTGCGCACCCACCGCCCGGTTTTCTTTCCAGCAACTGCTTGCCGGCCGCAGCAATAAATGTTTTGCGTTTGGCGGCGCTCAAAAACGCTCTTTTCCGACCGGATAAGGGCATTTTTGGGCTCAAGCAACTTGCTGTTAAGATTGGCAGGGTTTTTATTTTGATAATTTCGCGGCGGCTAAGCACCGTTACATTTTTTTGGAGGCCTCTTCATCCTGTACCTTGCATTGCCTTTTTTTCGCATGAATATGAAGTTTACCCGTTGGATTTTTAGTGCGCTGTGCCTGTGCCTGCTATTTGCCGGCAGCGCAGCCCCCGCCCTTGCCGCTGCGCAGCCCGCGCAGGCAGCCGAAGTGCCGCTGCTCGATGGCATCTGGAAGGGACCGCTGAAGGTGCCCGGCGGGCAGCTGGAAGTTATTTTTCGATTCCGCAAGCTAAGCGGGGGCGAGTACTTTGCCACCCTCGATGTGCCCTTGCAAAAGGTGAGCCGCCTGGCCGTAAAGGTGACGCTGCAGGCCGATACCGTGCTGCTGGCGGCCGATGAGGCCAACAGCCGCTTTGTTGGCCGCGTAGCCCCCGATGCCAAAACCATGAGCGGCACCTGGCAGCAGCCTGGCTTTAAGGCGCCCCTCACCCTCACCTTTGAGCCCCTGCCTGTCCTCAGCAACGCCAAGCTGCGCCTTACCCCGCCTTACCGGGAAGAGGAAATCCAGTTCTCAAACCTGGCCGCCAACCTGCGCCTAGGCGGTATGCTCACCGTGCCCGCCGGGCCGGGGCCGTTTCCGGCCGTGGTGCTGCTCTCCGACGCCGGCCCCCACGACCGCGACGGCACCGTGGGCGACTTCGCCCCCCTGGGCCTGCTGGCCGATTTCCTGACCCGGCGCGGCATTGCCGTGTTGCGCTTCGACGACCGGGGCGTGGGCAAGTCGTCGGGCACGGCCGCCGCCACCACTGCCGACCTGGTGAGCGACACCCAGGCGGGCCTCAACTTCCTGCGCACCCGCCCCGAAATCGACCTCTCGCACCTGGGCCTGGTGGGCCACGGCGAGGGCGGCAACGTGGCCCTGCTGGCCGCCGCCCAGCCCCTGCCCCCAGCCTTTGTGGTGACGCTGGCCGCCTACGGCCTGCCGGGGCGCAGCATTGTGCTGCAGCAGCAAACCGCCACCCTGCGCACCCTCGGCACCGACGCCGGGCAAATTGAGCTGGCCATGAAGCGCCAGACGGCCATGCTCGAAATCATTCGTCAGACCACCGACAATGCCCAGGCCCAAGCCATTGTGGCCAACATGCTGAAGCAAAACAACGCCAGCATCGACAACGCCACGGCCCAAACCAGTGCCGCCGAAATGACCTCGCCCCGCTACCGCTACTTTCTGGCCTTCGACCCCCTGGCCAAGCTGCCCGCCGTGAGTTGCCCCGTGCTGCTGCTGAACGGCACCAACGACCTCACCGTGAACGCCGACGCCAACCTCGCCGCCCTGGCCAAAGGCTTAAAAACCAATAAGGCTGTGACCGTGCGCAAGCTGCCCGGCATCAACCACCTCTTCCAGCCTGACCCGTCGCAGTGGCCTGTCGTGGCCGGGCAGGCTCAGGCCAACTTCTCCCCCGCAGCCCAAGAGGGAATCCGGGCCTGGATTATGGAGCAGGCCAAGAAGTAGCAACAACGGCAGCGCGTAGCTTGGGGGCGCGCTTTCGACGCCAACCGCACGCCCTCCACCACATCCCAAACTACAGAGCTCGGGCTTCGGGCTACCACCTGCAACGTCGG
>JANXUO010000365.1 GCA_025356245.1 Hymenobacter sp. | reverse complement strand
CGGCGAATTACCCGCGTAGGCTGCCCTAATTTCTCCTGACGATTATTCGCCGTTCCGGCGACGCGAAGCTGGAGCTGCGCGGTACTTGCTGGCACCAAACCCGTCTTCGAAATCCAAAATGCTCCGCACAACTTTTTTTCGGGTGCTGCTGGCGCTGCTTTTTGTGGCAGCGGGCGTGTGGCACTTGGTGCGGCCGGGCACTTACCTGCGCATTATGCCGCCCGCCCTGCCCGCACCGCTGCTGCTGGTGTACGTGAGCGGGGTGGCCGAAATTGCCGGCGGCCTGGGCCTGCTGCTGCCCGCCACGCGGCGCTGGGCGGGCTGGGGGCTGCTGGCGCTGCTGGTGGCGGTGTTTCCGGCTAATGTGTACATGGCGCTCATTCATGAGCAGTTGGGCATTGCGGGGTGGGTGGCCTGGGGCCGGCTGCCGTTGCAGCTGCCGCTGCTGTGGTGGGTGTGGCGGGCGGCCCGGCCGTGGGGCAGGGGCCGGTAAGTTGCCTGCTGGCGGCTGGCACGGGTTTTGGCTTGCGCCAACGGTGGCGAAGCGCCCGCTCCGGTTTGGGCGTGACCGCCGTTTGCCACCCCACGCATCATGAAGAATTTATCGTTGCTCGTAGCGCTGCTGCTGACGGTGCAGCTGGCTGCTGCCGCTCAGGGCTACCGCCCCACTACGGCCGGGGCCGTTTTTGCCACCGACCGGGGCCAGTACTTCAACCTGGTGCTGGACGGACAGCCGCTGACGCGCGGGCCGGTGCCGCAGCTTCAGGTAGCCGCTTTGGCCCCTGGCCAGCACTGGGCCGAGTTTAGGGTGCCGGGCGACCGCCGCCGGGGCGGCCTGCGCTTCCGGGCCAGCGTGTGGCTGGAGCCGGGCCTCGAAACCCAGTTTGTACTTTACCTGCGGCCGGGCGCTGCGCCCCTGCTGCGCCAGGAAGGTGCCGTGGCCTTGCTGCCGCCCGGCGGCTACCCCGGCAGCTACGGCTACGACGGCAACGACCAATACCCCGATGGCTACGACGGCCACGGCTACAACCCCGACTATTCCGTCATGAGCCCGCCCGAGGTGGCCGCCCTGGTACAGGCCCTGCAACGCCGCTCCTTCGACAGCAGCCGCCTCGACCTTGCCAAGCAAGCCCTTAGCCAAACCGTCATTCGCGCCGATGACTTCCGTCAGGTTCTGCGCGCTTTCGATTTCGATGCTTCCCGTACCGAACTGGCCACCTTCGGTTACCAATACGTTGCCGACCGTCAGAATTTCTACCGCGTTTACGGTGCCTTCGACTTTGAAAGCAATGCCCGCTCTGTGCAACAGGCCGTGGCCCGGATGTAATTCGGAGCACGTACCATCAAGTAGAAAAGGCTGCTTTAAGGGGCGGCCTTTTCTGCTTGGTTAGACTACCGCAAACGGTCGGCGCTGCGCACCAGCTGCTCGTCGCGGCGGATGAAGCGGCTGGCCAGCAGGTTGAGCAGCAGTGCCAGCGTGGGCAGGTAAAAGCCCAGCATGAACTGCCCTTCCAGCTTGATGTTGAGTGCTTGCTCGCCCAGGTTGGAAAAGTAGAATTCGGCGCCCAGCGTGGCCGTGATGAGCAGCAGGTTGGCCGAGCCCAGCAGGAGCTGCTTGCCGCGGGTACGGAACTGAAAAATCTCGAACAGGGCCAAGGCGGCGGCGGCGGCGGCCAGCAGGCCAATTATCCAAACGGGGGCGGCGGGGGCCGGCGCTGCCACGCCCTGGGCCGCGTAGGCGAAGGCCGTTAGGGTAAGCTCCTGGTGGGTGAGGGCGTCGGTTTTGTGCCACAGGGGCAGCAAAAGGACGCCCAACATGGCCAGCGCCAGCAGCAGCAGAAACACGCTTTGAATTCTTTGTATCATCTTTGTTGTCTGAATGAGGCGAAGCCGCGCTTGCGAGTGCCGGCTTCAAAATTAGCCCACAACCGGCGCTTCGGCGCCTTTTTTTTGGTATTATGCCCAATGCCTATATCGTGGATGCCGTGCGCACCCCGATTGGAAAATTTGGCGGCGCTCTGAGCAGCGTGCGCCCCGACGACCTCGCCGCCCACGTACTGCGCGAGCTGCTGCGCCGCAACCCGGCCGTCGATAAAAACGCCATTGAAGACGTCATCATGGGGGCCGCCAACCAGGCCGGCGAAGACAACCGCAACGTGGCCCGCATGGCGGGGCTGCTAGCCGGGTTGCCCGTCTCGGTGCCCGGCAACACGGTCAACCGCTTGTGTGCTTCGGGCTTGCAAAGCATCGTGGATGCCAGCCGCGCCATCCGTTGCGGCGAAGGCGAGGTGTACCTGGCCGGCGGGGCCGAAAGCATGACCCGCGCCCCGTTCGTGATGGCAAAGTCGGAAACGGCCTTTGCCCGCGACTTCACCGCCCACGATACCACCCTGGGCTGGCGCTTCATCAACGCCAAACTCAGCAAGCTGCACTACCCGTACACGATGGGCCAAACGGCCGAAAACGTGGCCAAACAGTACGGCATCACCCGCGAGGAGCAGGACCAGTTTGCCTACGAGAGCCAACGCAAGTACCACCGGGCGCTGGAGAAGGGCCGGTTTCGGAAGGAGATTGTGCCCGTCTTTATCGCCAGCCCCAAGGGCGACACGGCCTTGTTCGACGCCGACGAGCAGCCGCGCTTCTCCACCCTCGAAAAGCTGGCTACCCTCAAGCCCGCCTTCCAGCCCGGCGACGGTACCGTGACGGCCGGCAACTCGGCGGGCATCAACGACGGGGCCGCCGCCGTGCTGCTGGTGAGCGAGGATGCCCTGGGCCGCTACGGCCTCAAGCCCCTGGCCCGCGTGGTGGCCACCGCCGCCGCCGGCGTGGACCCCGCCGTGATGGGCCTCGGCCCCATCCCCGCCATCCGCAAAGTCCTCGACCGCGCCGGCCTTACCTTGGCCGACATCGACCTTATCGAGCTCAACGAGGCCTTTGCGTCGCAGAGCATTGCCTGCATCCGCGAGCTGGGCCTCGACCTGGAAAAGGTGAACGTGAACGGCGGCTCCATTGCCATTGGCCACCCGCTGGGCTGCTCCGGGGCGCGCATTACGGCCACGCTGGTGCACGAGATGCAGCGCCGCGAGGGCGTGCGCTACGGCCTGGCCGCCATGTGCGTGGGCGTGGGGCAGGGGATGGCGGTTATTTACGAGAAGATGTAGGGTTGGCAGGTCGGTGGTCGGGTGAATCGCCCGAAGGGCTTCGTCCGGCCACCGACCGTTGCACGACTCGCGCTAAAACTGTTCTGGGGCAG
>JANXUO010000352.1 GCA_025356245.1 Hymenobacter sp. | reverse complement strand
CCCTCCTACTTCGTCACCCGCACCTGCCGGGTGCTGCCATCGGCCGCCGCGAGGCGCAGCACATACACGCCGGCGGCCAGGGTTTCGGTGTCGAAGCCCAGGGTTTGGGCGCTGGCGCGCAGGCCCAAGGGCTGGGTGCGCACCACGCGGCCCAGGGCGTCGAGCAGCGTCAGGGTGGCGGGGCCGGCCAGGGCGGCGGCCCCGATTTCGACCGTGAGCCGCCCGCCGAAGGGCACGGGGTGGGCCAGCAGCGCCGGGGCCAGGCCGGTGCGCACGGCAGCAGCCGTGACGGTGCGCTCGGCTACGCTCACGTTGGTGAGGAAAAGGTTGTTGCCGTACTGGTTGATGTTGGCGAAGCGCAGCAGCACGGTTTGGGGCTGGGCGGCGGGCGCACCGGCCTGCAGGAAGGGCGTGAGGTCCACGGTTTCCTGGCGCCACTGGCTGGGGGCGTTGGGCACGAAGCGCTGGGTGTTGAAGCTGGGCACGGTGGCCAGCGTCAGGCCCGCCTTGAGGTAGCCGGTGGGCAGGTAGTTCTGCCCGCAGTCGGCCGAAATATCGAGGCGCAGGCCGTCGTTGTCCGAGCCGTTGTAGGGCTGGTAGGCCACCCAGAACGTCGCTTCGGGGTGGGCGGTACCGCCCAGGTTGAGGGGCGGCGTGACGAGGTAGTACTCGGTGCCGCGCTGGTTGTTGTCGTAGTCGAGCACCACCGGCAGGCGGCGGTTGCCGCCCTGGGGGTCGGTGACGGCGGCGGCGCTCATTTGCCACTGGTACTGCGAGCGCGGCCCGCCCAGCGCCCAGCCCGCAGGCGGAAACACGGCCGTGCCGAGGGCGCGGAAGTCCTGCACAAAGGCCAGGCCCAACCCGTTGGTGGCCACTACCGGCCGCGTGGTGGTGTTGGTGCCAAAGGCGTTGGTGGCCGTGAGCGTCACGGTGTAGGTGCCCGCCGTCGGGAAGGTGAGGCGCGGGTGCTGCGAGGTGGCCGTGGTGCCGCCCACAAAGGCCACGCCGGGCGCGGGGCTCACGCTCCAGAGCCAGCTGGTGGGCACGTTCAGGCTGCTGTCGCCGAGCTGTACCACACCGTTCACGCACACCGTACCGGGCGTGGCCGCGAAGCTGGCCGCCGGCACGCCGGGGCAGTTGCGCAGCCCGGCTGCCTGGAAAATGGCCCGCGTCCGGCGCGAGCGCAGGCCGTTGGCCCCGCGGCTGCACACGGCGTACCACTGGCTGGCGGTGTTGGTCGTGGGCAGCAGCACCTGGGTGGTGGTTACGGTGGTTATCGAGTCCATGTACATCGCGCCCAGGCGGTACACGGTGTAACTGGTGGCGCCGGCGGCGGCCGCCCAGCTCAGCTGGGTTTCGGCGGCGCACACGCGGTCCACGCGCACGTTGGCGGGCAGCGGGGCCAGGGTAAGGTTAGCGGGCGAGCTGCTGCTGGCCGCACCGCGTCGCACGCGCACCCGCACCTGGCCCGAGGGCGCGACGGCGGGCACCGTCCAGTCGTAGTAGCGGACGTTGGCCAGCACGTTGGGGGCCAGCACCACCCAGGTAGCGCCGCCGTCGAGCGAGTAGTCAAGGCCGAAAGGCGCGGTGTTGTCGAGCGCATCCCAACGGATGACCTCGTTTTCGCCGGGCACCAGGCCCTCGCCGCCCAGCGGGTAGGTCAGCTCCACGCCGCCGTCGAGGTAGCTGTACGTCAACCAGAAGCCCTGCCGCCCCTGGGGCACGGCCCGCCCGCTGACGGTGAAGCTGTAGCCCGCCGCCGAGGTAGGGTTGTCGATGGTAATCTGCTCGACGTTGTTGATGGAATCGCGGCCCGGCACAGCCGGGGTGTTGAGTTGCGCCACGATGGGGCGGTGGTCGAGTATCCAGGGTTGCAGAGGCGGCGCGGCCGGGCCGCCGGGCTGGAGCACGGCACCCGTCAAATCGAGGTTGTTGACCAGGGCCGGGCGGGCGTTGGTAGCCCCGGCCACGTCGGCCCAGTGCAGCAGCACGCGCAGCTGCCGTTTGCCCGGCACCAGGGGCACGATAAGCGTAACCGCCTGTCCCTGCGCCACCGTATCGCGGAAATAGGTGCGACCTTCGAGTGCCCGCACGGCCCGCAGGCCGTTGATGCGCCCGTAGCCATACTTAAAGTCCGGCCCGGCGTTGCCGAGGTCTTCGGCGGTGTTCATCAGCACCGCCTTAAGCAGGGCGGCGGGCAGCTCGGCGCCGCTGTTGAGGGCCCGGTAAGCGCCCACCAGCTGCGCACTCACGCCCGCCACGCCGGGGCAGGCCATGCTCGTGCCGGTAAACACGTCGTACGTATGCGGGTCGATGGTGGAGGTGACGTTGGTGCCCACGGCGCACACGTCGGGCTTGATGCGGCCGTCCGAGGCTGGTCCCCGGCTGCTGCTGCCAGCAAGGGCATCGGTGTATTCCACGTTGCCCACGGTGAGGACGTTCTTACCCATCTTGTGGCCCCCGGTGATGTTACCCCAGCCCGCCCCGGCCCCGTAGTTGAAGTCGGAGCCGCCCGCGTTGCCCGCCGAAAACACGTGCATCAAAAACGGCAGCTGCCGCATTTGCAGGTCCACAGTGCGGGTGTTGGCGGTGTAGCCCGCGTTGTCGCCGTCGCCGTAGCTGCTGTTGGTCACGCGCACGCGGCGGGTGGCGCTGGCGTAGTTGGCCGGGGCCTGCGTCCAGTTGGCGGGGTAGGTCTGGTAGAAGTTGAAGGCCCCCACGGCCTGCCCGCGCACGCGGGGGTCGAGGTTGCCGGCCCCCATGATGATGCCGGCCACGTGGTCGCCGTGGTTGCCTTGGTTGGCCCCGGCAGTGCTGATGTCGATGCGCCCGGTGTAGTCGATGTGGGGGCCGATGATGCCGTCGTCGCCGTGGCCCACGGTCACGCCGCGGCCGTCGTAGTGGCGGCCGGCGCCATAGTCGGTGGCCAGGGCATTGGCGCGGTGGTCGGTGCGGCCCCTAAAGTTTTCGGGTACGCCGGGGGCCGGGGCTGCTTCGGCGGCGCTCACCCAGGGCTGGGCCAGCAGGGCGGGCAGGGCCGTTTCGGCCACTATTACTTGCAGCTGGTGGCTGAAATCGTCCTGCCCCGCAGCTTCCAGGCCAGCGGCCCGCAGCGCGGCCAGGGCCTCGGCCGGGCGCAGGCTGGGGTAGTAGTGCAGCACTATTTCGAGGCGACCCGCGCCGCGCCGGGCGTGCTCAGGCACCTCGTTGCGGGCCAGGGCACCGGCCAGCTTCCAGCGGCCGGGCAGGGGCGCAATGCTACGCAGGCCCAGGCCCGCCAGCCGGGCGGGGGCCAGGCCAACGGGCAGGCTGGCCGTGTAAGCATTGGCCGGCAGGTAATCGAACAGCATTACGCCCGCCCGGCGCAGCTGCTGCTGTTGGGCCAGGGTGGGCAGCTGCGCAAACTGCAATACCCGGAACACGCGGCCCTGCCAGGCATCGGCGGGCGCGGGGGCGGCGGGCTGCCGCAGCCACTCGGTGGCATTGGCGGGGGGCAGTACGTCGCCCACGGCCAGGCGCAGCGCAAAACGATTGGCTGCCGGAGTCACGGGCTGGGCCAGGGCCGCAGTAGCCGGCAAGGCCAGCGCCGCCGCCAGGGCCAGGCGCAGGTAAGGGTGTTTCATGGAGTGGGGGTGGGAAATTAAAGCCAAAAGGTAAGGCTTTTTTGGCGGAGTTGCGGCGGTGCGCGGGCGCAAGGCCCCCGCCGGCCTCGCCCAACGCGTTGCCAAGCTCCCCAGGCAGTAACTGGCTGTCAATCGAACCATTGCTATTGAGTAATGGGCCGTGTGCGCACGCATTTCATGGCCGCGGCAACGGCCGTTCAACTTTGCCCGCTGGGTGGTAGGTTTGTCTATTCCTACCCGTTGCCTGTATGCCTGCCCTTTCCTCCTCCCCACTACCTGCCGACGAAGCCGAGCGGCTGCTAACCCTGCGGACCTACGACGTGCAATCGGCCCTCGACGAGCCCGTATTCAACGAGATTGTGGCCCTTACAGCCCGCATCTTTAGCTTGCCCATCTCGCTCATTGCCCTGGTCGAAGCTGAAGTAGTCCATTACCCCGCCAACCACGGAATGCCGGGCCACACCGGGCAGCCCCGCGACGAAGCCCTCTGTTCGACGGCCATTCTGCACCAGCACGCCGTCGTGTACCGCGACCTGGCCGTGGAAACCGACCCCCTCATCACCGCAAAAGCGGCCCGCACCGCGCTCCAAAACAACCTGCGCTTCTACGCCGCTGCCCCCCTCCGAATGCCGGGCGACCACAACATCGGCACCCTGTGCATCATCGACCACCAGCCCCGCAACTTCAGCGAGCCCGAGCAACACACCCTCGAACAAATGGCCGCCCTCGTGGCCCGCGCCGTCACCGTGCGCCACACTTGCCACGTAGCCCCCGCTGGCGAGCAGCATTGGCAAACCATTCGCGTTCAGCTGCAAGAGGAGCTGCAAGAGCTTACCGCCCTGGTGCGCTACCTCTACGCCCGCTACGGCAACCCCACCCCCGTGCCCGCCGACCTGCTGGCCCAGGTGGAGCGGCGCCTCCAGCAGAGCCACGAGGTACTGGCCGCGCAAGGGTAGCAGGGCGGCGGCAGGCTACTGCTTCGCCGCTTCCGCGCCGAGGGTCAGCAGCTTATCCTCCAGCTCCCGGGTGGCCAGGGCGCACACGTTTTCTATTTTCGAGAACGCCGAGCGCAGCAGGGTCAGGGTTTCTTCGCTGGCCCCGTCGCCCACCGAAATCAGGTTGGTGGCGGTGGCCTGAATGGACTTGGCCAGGGTTTCGAACTCCGAATTGATGCCCACCGTGGCAAAAGTGGGAATGATGGAATGCGTGGCCCGCTTCAGCGTCATCCAGTCTTTATCAACGATGGCCGCTTTCATGATTTGCACCAGCTGCGGAATTTCCTGCAAGTAAAGGCCAATCATCTGGGCCATGCGGGCGTCGTTTTTGGTCACGCGCTTCAGGTAGTCGAAGTTCACAACGCCGGCCAGGGGCGTGTCCGGCAGCTCGTCGCCGCCGCCCGTTCCAAAGCTGCTTTGGTCGGGCTCAGCATCCTTCAAAAACTTAATGATTTTGCTGTAGAGCAGCTTGTCGTCGATGGGCTTCGAGATGTAGTCGTTCATGCCCACGGCCTTGCACTTCTCCACGTCCACGGTCGTCACGTCGGCGGTGAGGGCAATAATGGGCACCTTCAATTTCAATTCATTGCGGATGTATTCGGTGGCTTCGAAGCCGTTCATCACCGGCATCTGCAGGTCCATCAGCACAATGTCGTAGCGGTGGGCGCGCAGCTTTTCGAGGGCAATGAGGCCGTTGCCGGCCACCTCCATTGCAAAGCCGAAGTCTTCCAGCAGCGTCTTCATCAGCAACTGGTTCAGGGCAATGTCTTCCACCACCAAAATCTTCACGTCCTTGAAGCCTTCTTCCAAGTCGATGTACAAGCTAAGGTCGGTGGTGGCCTTTTCCAGGGTGCGGTCGAAGCTCAGCACAAAGCTGAACGTGGAGCCCTTGCCCACCCGGCTTTTCACGCCCACGGTGCCGCCCTGCGACTCTACCAGGTTTTTGACGATGGCCAGGCCCAGGCCCGTGCCGCCGTACAGGCGGCTGGTGCCGCTGGTGGCCTGCTGGAAGTCGTCGAACACGGTGCTCATTTTGTCGGCCTTGATGCCAATGCCGGTGTCGGTGACGGAAAACTCGAGCACTACCCGGTCCTTGTCCTGCACCAGCATTCGCACGCCCACCGTGATGGAACCTTCGCTCGTGAATTTCACGGCGTTGCTCACCAGGTTGAGAATAATCTGGTGCAGGCGCACCGAGTCGCCCACCAGCACCTCCGGGATGCGCTCGTCGTAGTCCATCACCAGCTCCAGGTTTTTCTCCTGAATCTTGGTTTCGAACAGGTGCACCATGGCCGCCACCGAGGCCGACATCTTGAACGGAATCTGCTCAAACGTCATCTTGCCGGCGTCCACCTTGGCCAGGTCCAGAATGTCGTTGATGAGCACAATCAGCGCGTCGCCGCTCAGCTTGATGGCCATCAGGTACTCCTTCTGCTTCTCGGTCAGCTCCGTTTTCAGCACCACCTTCGTGAAGCCGATGATGGCATTCATAGGTGTGCGGATTTCGTGGCTCATGTTGCTCAGAAACTGCTGCTTGGCCTTCACCGCATTCTCCGCAATCTGGGTGGCACTTTCGGCTTTGGCCTGGGCTTCTTCGGCCAATTCGGTGGCCAGCTCGGCGGCTATCTTGGCTTCGTTCAGTTCCGTGGCAATGCGTTTTTGGTCGGTCACGTCGCGCGCCACCACCACCACGCCCAGCACGTGCCCCTCGTCGTTCTTATACACCGAGCCATTGAACAGCACATCGGTCAGCTTGCCGTCTTTGTGCCGCAGGGTCAGCGGTGAGTCAGCCACGGCGCCTTTGGCAAATACCTCCTCGTACACCTCACGCGCCATCTGCGGGTTGGTGAAATACACAAAAAAGTCGGAGCCAATCAGCTCCTCCCGGTCCAGGCCAGTAATGTACACCGTGGCCAGGTTCATGTCCGTAATCTTGCCCTCCGGGCTGATGGTGACCAGCGGGTCGCGGCTGGCCTCAATCAGCCCGCGGGCGTAGTTGGCAATGCGCAGTTCCGCCGCCCGCTTCACTTTCTCGTCGTTCTGAAACGCCAGCTCCGTATTGGCAATCACCAGCTCGGCCGCCCGCTTTTCCTTCTCGTCGTTTTGGAAGGCCAGCTCAATATTGGCAATGCTCAACTCGGCCGCCCGCTTCTCCTTTTCGTCGTTCTGAAACGCCAACTCGGTGTTGGCCACAATTAACTCCTGCGCCCGCTTTTCTTTCTCGTCGTTTTGGAACGCCAGCTCTTTGTTGGCAATGCTCAGCTCGGCCGCCCGCTTCTCTTTCTCGTCGTTCTGAAACGCCAACTCTTTATTGGCCACGCTCAACTCTTGCGCCCGTTTCTCCTTTTCGTCGTTTTGAAACGCCAACTCGGTATTGGCGACGCTTAGTTCGGCCGCCCGCTTTTCCTTCTCATCGTTCTGAAACGCCAACTCGGTATTGGCCACACTGAGCTCTTGCGCCCGCTTCTCCTTTTCGTCGTTTTGAAAGGCCAGCTCTTCGTTGGCAATGCTGAGTTCGGCCGCCCGCTTCTCTTTTTCATCATTCTGAAACGCCAGCTCTTTGTTAGCTATGCCTAATTCTTGTGCCCTCTTTTCCTTTTCGTCGTTTTGGAAGGCTAGCTCTCTATTGGCAATGCCCAACTCGGCGGCCCGCTTCTCTTTCTCGTCGTTTTGAAAAGCTAGTTCCGTGTTGGCCACGCTAAGCTCTTGCGCCCGTTTCTCCTTTTCGTCGTTTTGAAACGCCAGCTCTTCGTTGGCAATGTTCAACTCGGCCGCCCGCTTTTCCTTCTCGTCGTTTTGGAACGCCAGCTCGGTGTTGGCAATGCCCAAC
>JANXUO010000347.1 GCA_025356245.1 Hymenobacter sp. | reverse complement strand
CTACGAAAAAACCAAAACCACCAAGGGCCGGGCCGGCAACGTGACCTCGGTGGCCTTCAGCCCTGACGGCACGGAGCTGCTGACGGCCAGCGGCGACCACCTGCTGCGCACCTGGGACACAGACAGCTGGAAGCTGAAAACCACACTCACGGGCCATAACGACGAAGTGTGGGATGCCCGTTACTCCCCCAACGGTCGCTACATCGTGAGCGGGGCCTGGGACAACACGGCCCGCGTCTGGAACGTGGAGGAGCATCGCCTAGTGCGCACAATTCCGGCGCACGTGTCCGACGTATGGGCTGCCTCGTTTAGCCCCGATGGGCAACTGATTGCCACGGGCGGCGGCGACCGGAAAGTAAAGTTTTGGGACGTGGCCACCGGCACCTTGGTGCAAGAAGTGAGCGGCGAAATGCACACGGCTGAGGTGGAGAACCTGGCCTTCAGCCCCGACGGCCGGGCGCTGGTGAGCGTGAGCCGCGACGGCTCCCTCAAATTCTGGCGGGTGCCCACGCCCGACAACCGCGTGGCGGCCTACGCCGAGTACGAGCTGGAAAAATGGGCGCGCAAGGGCGAGTTTGAGAAAAGCGACGAGTACCAGAAGCGCATGACCCAGCGCTTCGACAAGCTCCAGGAAATCAAAAACGCCGCCCGCGTCCTCATGCTAGCCGCCTACAGTAACACTGCCAACTGGCAGGCGTTCACCTTGGGCGACTACAATGCCGATGCCGAAACTTACAGCATAGCAAATCCCTGTTGGGCCAATACGTACCGGGTGAAAGTCGCCCCGAAGGAAGCGGCTCGCTTCCGCGAAGCCTTTGTCAAGCGCAGCTACGGGGTGCCGGAGTTGAGCATGCAAACGGGCTCTATTGAACTGAACTCGGTGGCGGTGACGGTGGGCACCGACGAGCGCAAGTACCTCATCACCCGTTAAATGGATACTTCGGCCTGCATCTGCATCAAGGCAAACGGAAGTAACTGCAATTTCTGCAGGCCCTTCCGGCGGGCAGATGCGCAAATATTTTTTGCCCGGGACTGCTTTCCTACAAATAGCGGTTCATATCGCCAACCGAGTGTTGCGGTCGGCAGCAAACAGCAGTACATGGGTTGACTCTCTTACTCGTTTATGCCAGCCATCACCCCTCTCAGCTATAGCGTCGACTACGAGTCTTGCGTCAACTTCGTGCATGCACGGCCGGAGCGCGCGCTCTCGGCACCGGAATTTACTGAACTGTGCGAAGTACTGCTACAGGATGCCAAGTACTACCATTGCCCGTTCTGGTTGCTCGACGGTCGAGCCCAAACCAGTCAGTGGCCTGCGGGCCTCTACGACTGGCTACTGGTAGAATACCTGCCGCGCGTGTGGCAGGTATTATCAACGCCCTTAAGTGTTGCCATAGTGGTGGGTTCTGCTTACTGGCAGCACCTGAAGCCCTGCAATTGCCTACATTTGGGCCTACTTGATGCCCCCATCCCCCTGCGGCGGGCTTGGTTTGAAGATGAAAATGCGGCCCGCTGTTGGCTTGGCCAACAGCAGCGGTTATGAGCCTTGCTGCACTAGGATGCACCTGGTCAGACTGAATGGCCGCTTTGTTGCGTTGGTCCGGTGGCCGTGGAGGCTAACTTCACACGGCTAGGTCAGCGACTACTCGGACCCAGCGCTAGGGTGATTTGATAAGTTGGAAATGGTAGCCTTAGTTAAAAATTTGGTCCAAAAGTCGTATTTGGTTTATACGTCAACGTGGAAAAGAACCATATAAGCACTAAAACGGCCCTTTTAAAGTGCCAGACGGCTTATCGTTAGTTTAGGCCCTAACCTGGCAAAAGAGCGGTGCCCAAAATTGGCTTGCCCAATCAAAGTACCGTTTATGCGCTCCTAATGACTTTCTGGTACGCAGGTCAATTCTGCTAGGGGGTGGATACAATCAGGGTCAAGTTAAGGCGGCAATCAGACAACAGGTGGCAAAATAATTCGTGGCATAATTGTCAAATCGGGTGGCCACGGCCCGGAAGGGATTTAAGGCATTGATGGTCAGTTAAATGTGGTTTCGTTCTTTACAGGTTTCGGCATCATGCGCAATGGGTACGGTGCGGTTTTTCTTGCCGGGAATCACGGCCGTGACCCCGGCTTGCTGGATGTGGGCGCGCACGTAGCCCGCGTTTTAGGCCCGGTCAACCAGTACGGCCTGGCCCCCGGTCAGGGCCAGGGCGCAAATCCGGCCGCGGGCGTCGCAGCTCAGGTGGAGTTTGGTGGTGAAGCCGCCCCAGCTGTGGCCGAACGCATAACCAACGGGGCTGTCTTTTCTTTCGCGCCCGCCGCCACTTGGTGCGCCCGCACGGCGGTGGGTTCGACCATGAGCCGGTGCAAGACTATCGCGTTTTGGAGCTGGGCCAGCACCTGCGGCCTCACGCCGGCTTGGCGCCAGCGCCAAAAACGGACGTACACCCTGTGCCAAGGGCCAAAATGCTCGACGGGCAGGTCGTACCACGAGACGCCGCCCCGAGCCCACCAGAGCACCGCCACCACGAACAAGGGTGCGTCCTTGGCCGTCGTGCCCGGCGACTGTTCTTGGCCCGGCAGCAGCGGTGCAAGCCGTGCCCATTGCGTGTCCGTCAACATGCTTCGGACTTTATTCAAGGTTAAAAGTCGACCTTAACTGTAAACAATCCTAGCTGCCAAATGCGACTTCTGAACCAAACTTTTAACCAGGGCCACTTCTAAATACTCTAAAATGCAGCAATTATCTTCCTTTTTTCCGGCTGCGTTGGCTACTCCTCGCCGTACCGGTCTGCTGCTAAGTACCGCTCTTTTTCTCAGTAATTTGGTTGGAGCGCGGGCGCAAGAGCGGCCGGCCCCACTGTTTTTTCAGGCCGATGTGGAAGCGAGCCGTGCAGCCGCCGCAACGCCACTGGCGACCGCCCTGTTTCACGCGCAGGCCCTCACCCTGAATGTGAATGGCCTGCGGGCGGCCCTGGCTACGGCCCCGCTTGAAACCCAGGCTGGTGCCTCCCCGCTGGTGCTGGCGCTGCCCCTGCCCAACGGCAGCACTGGCCGCTTTGCCCTGCGCGAGGCCCCCATTATGATGCCGGAACTGGCCGCGCAATTCCCCGACATTAAAACCTACACCGGCATCGGCCTCGACGATGCGGCGGCCTCGGTGCGGCTCGACCTTACGCCCCAGGGCTTCCACGCCCAGGTGCTGACGGGCGCGGGCCAGAGCTTTT
>JANXUO010000334.1 GCA_025356245.1 Hymenobacter sp. | reverse complement strand
CTCAGCAAAGCCGCCGATATTTCGGCCGCCGTGTACGGCGACAAGGACAAGGACGGTGCCTATTGGCTGCGTTACTACAAGGGCGTAAGCGAGGCCGACCGCAACGGCGACGTGGTGGAGTTGGGCGGTTCCAAAGCCTTCAACTACTCCGACAACCTGGCGCTGTTTGGCCTCAACGACGGCGGCACCAACATCTACGCTTCGGTGTATAAGGCGTTTGGCGACGTGCAAAGCAAGCTGTACCCCAAGGAGCTGCCCAGCTACGTACCGCTGACCGATATGCTCGACCTGACGCTGCTCAAAAATATGCAGGTCAAGTATAAAGGTAAAACCGTGGCCCCAGCCGACCAGCAGAAGTTTGCCGCCGGCGACGAAATTCGCCGCAACGTGAGCAAGCGCGCCTGGAACATTGCTTTCAACTCGGGCCAAAGCACCTTCACCCCCGCCGCTGAGCGCGACCTGAACGCCCTTTTTGACGACCTGGTAGTGGCCGGTAGCCTAAAGGTGGCTATCCACGGCCACACCGACGCCACCGGCGACGTGAACAAGAATCAGCAGCTTTCGGAAGACCGGGCCATGGCCGTGCGCCAGTGGCTGGAGCGCAAAAGCAGCAGCGCCTTCCCAGAGGGCCGCGTCCAGGTGTACGCCCACGGCGCCACCGAGCCCCTGGCCAGCAACGCCACCCCCGCCGGCAAAGCCAAAAACCGGCGCGTGGAAATTATGCTGGGTAACTAGGCGCGCAATGTTTCGCAAAGTTGAAAAAGTAAGTTTCGCCAAGTGTAATGCAGACCTTCCAACGGGCATTTGATGCGGCAAATAATGCAGCGAAACTTACCTGGTCGGCAGAAAACATAGCGGTTCACTTTGCGAAACTTACTTTTAAAACTTTGCGAAACTTTGCGCGATGCTGAAACAACTTTTCATCCCCAACGCCCGTCCCCGGCCGGCAGTATTTTACACGATGGTGGCGGCGCAAGTACTAGTGCTATTGCTGCTGTGGCTGTTTTACCCGTTGCAGCTTTTCCCGACGTTGCGGGAGGTGCTGGCAGCATTTAAGGATTTGGTTACCACCCAAGGGCTTATTCAGGAGTTGTGGGCCAGCCTGACCACGGCGCTGGCAGCGTTGGGCGTGGCCACGGTGCTGGCGCTGCTGATTTCGTACCTCACGGCGCTGCCGTTTTTCCGGCCGCTGGCCTACGCAGCCAGCAAAATGCGCTATCTCACGCTCACTGGCCTCACGTTTTTCATGGCCCTGATGCTCAGCTCTGGGCATCAAGTGAAGCTGTCGGTGCTGATTTTTGGGGCCACCGTTTACCTCGTGACGGGTATGACGAGCGTCATCCTCACCACCACGCAGGAGGAGATGGACCACGCCCGCACCCTGGGCATGAGCGAGTGGCGTAGCTTTTTGGAAGTAGTGGTGCTGGGCAAGCTTGATGCCATGCTGGAAGTGGTGCGCCAGAACTTTGCCATTATCTGGACGATGATTACGCTGGTTGAAACCCTGTACCAAAGCGAAGGCGGTATTGGCCTGCTGCTTTACAAGCAGAACCGCTACCTACACCTGGCGGGTGTAGTGGCCATTCAGCTTATCATTTTGACAGTCGGGGCGTTGCAAGACTACGTGTTCGAGTTTTTGCGCCGTTTGTTCTTTCCGTACTCTGCCCTTACCAGCGCCAAGTAATGCCCGACCACACCTACCACGAGCCGATATTGAGCTTGCGAAACATCTCGCAGCAGTTCGACGGCGAACTTATTTTGCGCGACATCAGCCTCGATGTGCTGAACGTGGTGCGCCCCGGCGTGAAGCAGGGCCAAGTAGTAGGCTTTTACGGGCGCTCGGGCATTGGCAAATCGGTGCTATGCCGCATTATTTCCGGCCTGCTACCACCCAGCACCGGTACCGTGCAGGTGGGTGCCCCGCAGCGCCCCGTGGCACCCGGCGACGTGGGCTTCGTGCAACAGCGATACCCCCTCTTCGACCACCGTACGCTGGCCGACAACCTGCTGGTGGCCGCCACCCGCAAACACGCCCCGGCCGATGCCAAAAACCTGGTAGATAGCTACCTCGAACGTTTCGACCTGGCCCCGCACCGGCGCAAGTACCCGACCATGCTTTCAGGCGGACAGCGGCAGCGGGCGGCCATTGCCCAGCAACTACTCTGCTCCGAACACCTCATTATCCTCGATGAGCCCTTTTCGGGCCTCGACATTGCGATGATTGACGAGGTGAAAAAAATCATCACCGAAGTCACGTCCCTTGACGAGCTGAATACCGTGGTCGTGGTGTCGCACGACCTGGTGACGACTACCTCCATCTCCGACACGCTGTGGCTGCTGGCCCCCGAGCGCGATGACGCCGGGCAGTGCCTGCCGGGTGCTACCATCAACAAAACTCATCAGTATAACCTGGCTGACATGGGCTTAGCCTGGAGGCCGGGCCTGGATGCAGTGCCCGAGTTTGTGCAGTTAGTGCAGCATCTGAAAGACGAAATCCGTAAATTGTAAGGCGGTTGCGTCCTCCGCAAAAAAGCCCCGACGGCCATTTGGCCGTCGGGGCTTTTTTGCGGAGGAAAAGTTTTGGACTAATTTCGTTGCTCCCGTTGCGTTAGCGCCGACGCCCAAAAATGCGCAGCAGAAATAGGAACAAGTTGATGAAATCGAGGTAAAGTGTGAGGGCCCCCAGCACCGAAGCACCGTGGTCGGCATCTTCGCCCTCGGTGAGGCCGATGAAGGCGTACTGCTTAACTTTCTGGGTATCGTAGGCAGTGAGGGCCACAAAGAGCAACACCCCGATGTAAGATACTATCAGCGAAAGGGTTGAATTGTGCCAGAACATATTTACCACCGAGGCGATGACGATGCCTATCAAGCCCATAAACAGCAGGTTGCCCCACTTGGAGAGGTCAGTTTTGGTGAAGTAGCCGTAGAGCGACATCACCCCGAAGGTCAGGCCCGAAACGAAGAACGTCGAGGCAATGGACTCGTGGGTGTACACCAAGAATATTACGCTCAGCGTGATGCCGTTCAGCACCGAATAACCGATGAAGGCGGCTGTAACCTGGGCGGGCGTCCAAGTGAGGGCGCGGGCTGAGAGAAAGCCAACAATGGCCATCTCGGCAATGATGAGGCCGAAGAAAACCAGGGGTTTGCCGAATACCAGCTGCATAACGGCTTCGGAAGTAGAGGCAAACAACGCCACACCGCCAGTAATGAGCAGGGCGGCGAACATCCACCCGTAAACCCGCGTCATAAACTGGCCCTGAATACGGGCGGCATCTTCGGGCGTAAGCTGCCGGGCGCGCACCTGGGGCTGCATTTGAGAATTTTCCATTGGAGACAAAAAAGAATTGGGGTGGAATTGTGCGGGCAAGCTACGACTTTTGTGCGTAATGCGGGGCTACTACCCGGCATTTACAGCCTGCCAACGTCACAACAACGTGGGCAAGGCGCAGGTTGAGCCCCAGTGTTGGGGCATCCACAAAAACCCGGCCCATTGGCCAGAAATTCTCGCTTTTTTTATGGCCGCTGCCGTCACCTACCGCCACAATCCGGCATTGCCCCTCATCAAGTCCAACTATCCGGGCAACAAGCTGATTAACGGACGTTTCGCCAACGGCGAAACGTATTTCGCCCCGCAGTGGCAGCAAGTACTAGAGTGGCAGTTGAGTGCAAATCCGCAAAAGGCTGAAAAAAAAGCTGACAAATGGGCACCCACCGTCCAAGATTGCACCGCCGCCCTCGCCGCGCCCGGCGATGCCCTGATTTGGCTGGGCCACTCTACGTTCTGGCTGCGGGTGGCGGGCAAAACCGTGCTTTTTGACCCGGTACTGTTTTCGTCGGTGGGCCTGCGCCGCCGCCACGCGCTGCCCTGCGCGCCCGAGGCCTTGGTGGGCGTCGATTATCTCCTCCTCTCCCACGGCCACCGCGACCACCTCGACCAGGCTTCGCTGCAATTACTGACCCGTCAAAACCCTCGGATGCGGGCCTTTTCGGCGCTGGGCATGACCAAGCTACTCGCCGACCTGGTGCCCGGTCTGCCGGTACAGGAGGCCGGTTGGTGGCAGCAGTTTGACCTGGGTCCGGCGGCGCCGTTCGAGCTTTTTTTCTTGCCCGCCGCCCACTGGCACCGCCGCCTTTTGTTGGATACCAACACGGTGCTCTGGGGTAGCTTCCTCATTCGGACCGCCGACCGGCTCATCTATTTTGCGGGCGATACGGCTTACGGCGGCCATTTTTCGGAAATCGAAAAGCACTTCGGTCCGCTCGACATTGCGCTCATGCCCATTGGCGCTTACAAGCCCTTCAAAATGATGCAGGCCAGCCACACCAGCCCCCATGAGGCCGCCAAAGCGGCCAACGTACTGCGCGTGGGCCACGTGGTGCCCATGCACCACGGCACCTTCGACCTGAGCGACGAGCCCGCCTCCGAGCCACTGCGCCTGATACAAGAAATGGCTGCCACTGGCAACCTACGCGCCAACCTGCACGCACCCATCGTGGGCGAAGTGCTGCCCTGGCACGAGTGGGAATGAGGTGAGCTGGTGAACGGGTTAAATGATGAGTTGGCAAAGTCAAGCCGTGGCGCGGGGCTTGTTCCACGATGCCAAAGGTACTTTTGCAGATTGACCGAGCTGAAAAGTGAGTAACTCATCCCCAAACTCACCAGCTCACCAGCTCACTTCAATGTCGCCTACCCTCGTTCTCAGCCTCATAGCGGGCTACTTTGCCGTTCTCATCATCATCGCCGTGCTTACCTCGCGGCGGGCCACCAGCGAAAGCTTTTTTGTGGCCAACCGCAACGCCCCGTGGTACATGGTAGCTTTCGCCATGATTGGCACCTCGCTGTCGGGCGTCACCTTCATTTCGGTGCCGGGCAACGTGTACGGCAAAAGCTGGAGCTACCTGGCAGTTGTACTGGGCTATGTGGCGGGCTATGTGGTCATCGGCACTATTTTGTTGCCGCTCTATTACCGGCTGCAATTAGTCTCGATTTATACTTATTTGGAGCAGCGACTTGGCTACTGGAGCTATAAAACCGGGGCTCTTTTTTTTCTCATTTCGCGCGCGCTGGGTTCGGCGCTGCGACTGTATTTGGTGGCCAATGTCTTGCAGCTGGCCGTATTCGATGCGATGCACGTACCCTTCACCGTAACGGTGATAGTCAGCATCTTATTCATCTACCTCTACACGTTTCGCGGAGGATTGAAGACCATTCTCTGGACCGACACTTTCCAGACAATGGCCATGCTGAGCTGCGTGGGGCTGAGCATTTATTTTATTTCTTCGGAATTACACCTGGGGCTGGGGCAATTAGTAGATACTGTGCGCAGCAGCGAAATGTCGCAGGTTTATTTTGGTGGTTTTAGCGACGATAAATTCTTTTGGAAGCAGTTTGCCTCCGGCATGTTTATTACCATTGTAATGACGGGGCTCGACCAGGATTTGATGCAGAAAAACCTGAGCTGCCGCAGCCTCGGCGAAGCACAGAAAAACCTGTTCTGGTTTACGCCTGTCATCGTCGGCGTCAACATCCTGTTTTTGACGTTGGGCGTATTGCTTTACCAGTTTGCCGCCGCCAAAGGCATTCACCTCAGCGAGCTGCCGCAGCTGCTCAAGCCCAACCACACCCTCGACACTGACCGGGTATTCCCCTACCTGGCCATTACGCACTTCACGCGGGTGGCGGGCGTGGTGTTCATCCTGGGCATCATCGCCATCACCTACGCCTCCGCCGATTCGGCCCTGACGGCCCTTACCACTTCGTTTTGCGTCGATTTTCTGGGCATTAAAAAGTATCCCGAAGCCCGGCAGACGCGCCTGCGGCAGCTTACCCACCTGGGCTGGTCGGCGGTGCTGATTGTCATCATCCTCCTCTTCCGCGTCTTCAACAACCAAAGCCTGATTGACGCCGTTTTTCGCACCGCCGGCTACACCTACGGGCCGCTGTTGGGCCTCTACACCTTTGGCATTTTTACCCACCGCCGCCTGCGCGACGCCCTGGTGCTGCCCGTGTGCGTAGCCGGGCCGCTGCTCACGCTGCTCGTCGTATCGCACTCGCAAGAATGGCTGGGTGGGTATAAGTTTGGTTTTGAGATACTGCTGCTCAACGGTTTATTTGTACTGCTGGGGCTGTGGGCTATATCGCAGCCAGCCGCCCAGAACCCTGCACCAGCGCTGGCGGTTTAGCTATTCTTGGCTATTGTGCCTCCTCTCACTTCTGGCTTTTCACTGTTTATGCGTTTCTCTAAACCCCTTTTTTTTGCCACCTCGGCGTTGGCCGTAGTTGCAACGTCGGCCATGGCCCAAACCGCGCCAGCCCCCACGATATTGCGGCCCGGCCGGATGCAGGCGCAGGCCCACGGAGCCAGCAATCGCCCCGACAAGGCCCCAGAATACCCCGGCGGGCCGAATGCCCTGGGCGCTTTTTTCCAAGAAAACCTAAAGTATCCCGAAGCCGCCCGCGTTAAAGGCATTAGCGGCAATGTGCTCCTGAATGCACAAGTAGGTGCCAATGGCCAACTTACCGGTTTCAGCGTAGCACAACCCCTTAGCCCCGAGTGCGATGCAGAAGCATTGCGCGTAGCGAATTTACTGCCGCCCTGGCATCCTGCCCGACGCAAGGGCTTCCCAGTAGCTGTGGCCATTCAGTTCCCGGTACCGTTTGCCAATGCCGGGGTGGTGAAATTTGTAAAAGAACCCATTCGTAAAAACGACGCTAAATAACTCGGGGTCTGACTCCAACAATAGCTCGTTTAAAATTTAAGTACACTTTTAAAAAGCGGCTTACCGCACGTTATGTCAGCCGGGGATTAGTGCTGCTTTACCGTCCGTTTTACTTCAGCGTTGCGCGGGTCAAAAATCCACGCTATTTATATTGTATGGCTCGTAGTGGATTGAATACCAGTGGTGCTGATTTAACAGAAGACGCCCCCAAACCTAAGTTAACCAAAGCTGCGCTTCAGCGCGGCTTGCGCATTTTTCGCTATGTGCTGCCCTATCGGGGCAAGTTTATTATTGGCATGGTGTTGCTGGCGCTTAGTTCGGGCACTTTCATGATGTTTCCGTGGGTAGCGGGGCGGCTCGTGGACGTGGCAACGGGCAAAAACGTGCAGCTACCCGGCGGCCTGCCGCTTAATATCGACCGCATTGCGTTGCTGCTGTTTTGCGTTATTTTATTTCAGGGGTTTTTCTCGTTCGGGCGCATCTGGTTCTTTACGCAGGTCAGCGAATTTACCGTGCGCGATATTCGGCAGGCGCTGTACGCCAAGTTTGTGACGTTGCCAATTCCGTTTTATGAAAAAAACCGCGTCGGGGCCATTACCTCGCGCATCACGTCGGACGTAGCCAATATTCAGGACACGTTTTCGCTCACGCTGGCCGAATTGTTCCGGCAAGTGGTGACGCTGGTAGTCAGCACGATACTCATTATGGTGACGTCGGTAAAATTGTCACTCTTTATGCTGGCAACTTTTCCAGTGCTGGTGTTACTGGCATTTTTCTTCGGCAAGAAAATTCGCAAACAATCGAAGATAACACAGGAAGAGCTCGCCAAAACCAACGTAATTGTTGAGGAAACCTTGCAGGCAATAAACACCGTCAAGGCTTTTACCAACGAGTTATTTGAAATTGGGCGCTACAATAATTCGTTGGGCAAAGCGGTAATGGCGGCCCTCAAAAGTAATTTGTACCGGGGGGCGTTCGTTTCGTTCGTCATCATCGGACTTTTTGGCGGCATCATCCTGGTGTTGTGGCGCGGGGCTACGCTCGTCCACAGCACCGGCCCTGACCATCTCGACATCGGCCAACTCGTGTCGTTCATCATTTACACCACCTTTGTGGGCGCTTCGGTGGGCGGCCTGGGCGAGATGTACGGCAAGGTACAGAGCACCTTGGGGGCCTCCGAGCGCATTCTGGAAATTCTGGACGAAGCCCCCGAGCCCACCCACTTACTGCAACCAGCGGGGCTGGCCCCACTGGTGCTGGCCGGCAACATTGCCTATCGGCACGTGGCCTTCCGCTACCCCACGCGGCCCGATTTGCCGGTGCTGCAAGACATTAATTTCGAGATTGCGGCGGGCGAGAAAATTGCGCTCGTCGGCCCCAGCGGGGCGGGCAAAAGCACCATCGCGGCCCTGCTGATGCAATTTTACGAGTTGAGCAGCGGTGAAATTTTGGTCGATGGCCGCCCCATTGCCAGTTACGACCTCACGGCGCTGCGCTCGCACATCGGCATTGTGCCCCAGGAAACGTTGCTCTTCGGCGGCAGCATCCGCGAAAACATTGCCTACGGGCGCCCCGGCGCCAGCGACGAGGAAATTGAGCTGGCTGCCCGCAAGGCCAACGCCCTGCAATTTATCCAGTCTTTCCCCGAAGGACTTGATACCTTGGTGGGTGAGCGCGGCATCAAGCTTTCGGGTGGGCAGCGGCAACGCGTAGCCATTGCCCGCGCCATCCTGAAAAATCCCGCCATTCTCATCCTCGACGAAGCAACGTCTTCGCTCGATTCGGAGTCCGAAAGTCTGGTGCAGTCGGCCATGGATGAGCTGATGCACAACCGCACGAGCATCATCATTGCCCATCGCCTGAGCACCATCCGCAAAGTCGATAAAATCCTGGTTATCGACGGCGGACGCATCGTGGAGCAAGGCACCCACGACAAGCTGGCCGATAACGAAAATGGCATTTATGCCAATTTATTGCGGATGCAATTTGAACTGACGTGACAATATTTACGCTTCTTCTTCTCGCCCGTATGGCATAGCCTGTTCTTACAAACGCTGCTGCTCGTCGCGGATGATGCCTTGCAACTCTTCGGTGGTGGGCAAAAACGCTTGGTACTTGCTCACGAATAGCTGCTGCGACAACCCACCCGTGGCGTAGCGCACGACCGAGTTCGATTGTTCGGCGCACAAAACTAACCCAATCGGCGGGTTGTCACCCTCAGTGCGTTCGTTTTCGGCGTAATAATTCAGGTAGAAATTCATTTGCCCCGCATCTGCTGGCTTGAATTTACCGACTTTTGAGTCAATTAGCACGTGGCATTTGAGGATGCGGTGATAAAATACCAAGTCGATGAAATAGTGCTCGTTGTCGAAGGTGACGCGCTTTTGGCGGGCCTCAAAGCAGAAGCCCCGGCCCAACTCCACCAGAAAGGTTTGTAAATGGGCGATGATGGCACTTTCTAGGTCGGCTTCGCTGTAGTTGGGGTGCTCGGGCAGGCCCAAAAACTCCAGTACGTAGGGGTTTTTGATGATGTCAGCCACGGCCAAAGGCGCGGCCCCGGCGTGGGCCGCCAGCACGGCCTGCTTGTCGGTCGAAAGGCCCGTGCGCTCAAAAAGCAATGTTTCCCGTGCCCGCTTGAGCTCCCGCACCGACCAGTTGTTTTTGACCGATTGCACCTCGTAAAAAGCACGCTTGAGCGGCGTGTCGGCTTGCAACAAT
>JANXUO010000316.1 GCA_025356245.1 Hymenobacter sp. | reverse complement strand
CCGTGAGCGCGGGCGGCAGCTACACCGTGCGCGTGGCCGGGGCGGCGGGCTGCTTCGGCCCGCCCTCGGCGGCGACGGTGGTGACGACGGCCCCGGTGCCGGCCACGCCCGTCATCCAGCAAAGCCCGGGCGGGCAGCTGTCGGTGGCCGTGGTGGCCAACGCCACCTACCAGTGGTCGAACGCCGGCGGGGCCATCGCCGGGGCCACGGCGGCCACTTACCCGGCCACGGGGGCGGCCCCGGTGGGCACCTACACCGTGGTGGTGACAAGCGCAGCCGGCTGCGCCTCGGCCCCCTCGGCCCCGCGTGTTGTCATCCTGGCCACGCGTTCGGCCGTGGCCGCCGATTTCAGCCTCTACCCCAACCCGACGAGCGCCGCCTTCACCGTGGAGCGCCCGGCCGGGGGCGGGGCGGCCCGCGTGGTGGTGCTCGATGCCCTGGGCCGCTGCCCGTGGTCGGGCGAGCTGCGGGCGCAACAAACCCACCTGGCGGTGCAGCACCTGCCCGCCGGGGTGTACGTGGTGCACCTGCACCTGCCCGACGGGGCGGTGGTGGCCCACCGCTTGGTCGTGGTCCGCTAAGATGGCCGCCGTCGTTTTCGGTTTTGGGGCAACGCACCCGCGCCGCCGGCCCCGGTCCGCCGGTGTGGGTGGCCCCGTTGTCCGCGCCTTGCTTTTGCTTGCGCTGTGGGCGGTCGGCCCGGCCGGTTGGGCACAGGTGCCGGACTGGAACTGGGCGCGGCAGGGCCAGGGCACCGCCGCTGGCCCGGCCCTGGCCGCAGCGGGAAGCGGCTACCTGGTGGCCGGTTCCTTCACCGCGACGCTGGCCATCGGGGGCACGCCCCTGGCCAGCGCCGGGGCCGAAGATGCCCTGCTGGTGCGCTACGATGCCAACGGGCAACCGCTGTGGACCCGCAGCGGCGGCGGGCCGGGGCGCGACGTGGCCACGGCCGTGTGCGCCACGGCGGCGGGCGTGAGTTACCTGGTCGGCTCGTACCGGGCCGGGGCTACTTTTGGGGGCGTGGCGCTGGGCAATGCAGGCGACGACGATGCCTTTCTGGCCAGCTACGACGCGGCGGGGGCATTGCGCTGGGCCACGGCCCTGAGTGGCCCGGCCACCGACTACGCCACGGCCGTGGCGCTCGACAGCACCGGGGCCGTGCTGGTGGCCGGCTTGTTTCAGGGCAGCCTGACGCTGGGGAGCACCACGCTCGCCAGCCCCGGCCCCGACGCGGCCTTCCTGGCCAAGTACAGCGCCGCCGGGGCGCTTCTTTGGGCGCAAGCGCTACCCGGCAGCGCCATCGGCGGTCTGGCCACCGACGGCGCAGGGCAGGTGTACGCCACGGGCCGCCTGGCTCCCACGGGCGGGGTACTGGCCCTATTCAGCCCCGCCGGGGCGCGGCTCTGGACCAGTCCGGCGGCCGGCGAGGCCACTGGCACGGCGGTTACGACCGACGGCCGGGGCGCGGCCTACGTGGCAGGCCACTTCCAAGGCACGGCCCCGCTCGGCCCCACGGCCCTGGTCAGCCAGGGCAGTTACGACGGCTTTTTGGCCCGCTTCGACGGCGCGGGTGCGGCCCGGTGGGCAGTGTCCCTCGGCGGCCCCGACGAGGACCAGGCCCGCGCCGTGGCCCTGGCCGGGCCGGGCACCGTGGCCGTGGCCGGCCACGTGCGGGGCAGCGCCGGGGTGGGCGGCCAGGCGGTGAACAGCGGCGTGGCCTGCTCGACGGCCTTCGTGGCGAGCTACGACCGGCTGGGTTCGCCGCAGTGGGTGCGGGCGGCCAGTAGCTCAGTGTCGGCCGGGGCCACGGGGCTGGCCTTCGATGCCAGCGGCCAGGCCGGAGCCGTGGCGGGTACGTTCTGGGGCGAGCTGGGCCTCGGGGCGGTGGGCCTGCGCAGCGATTGCCAGGCCGATTGCTTCCTGGCCCACCTCACCAGCACCTTTGCCGACCTGACGGTAAGCACCCCCCAAAACGTGCAGGGCAGCTACCGCAACGTCACAATTACCGGCACGGGCGTGGCCACCCTCACCGGGCCGTTGCAGGCGACGGGCATCCTGCTGGTGCAAGGCGGCGGCCGGTTGCAGGCCAATAACCAGGTAATCAC
>JANXUO010000308.1 GCA_025356245.1 Hymenobacter sp. | reverse complement strand
GTGCGCCCGCTGGGGCGCATCTTCGCGCATCAGGCACAAATACGGGCAGACAAACGCCCATTCATCATCGGAAACATCGCTCGGGTAATGGGCTGCTTTGGCCATGCCCCAAATTTAACCCCAATACAGAACAGACTCTAGGGGTGAGCCAACTCGAAAAAATAGCGCTGATAACCCGCCCTACCCCACCGTCAGCACCAGGTCGTCGGTTTGCACGCGGGTGCCGGGCTCCAGGTGCAGGCTGGCCACCGTCAGGTCGTGGGGGGCGGTGATGGTGGTTTCCATCTTCATGGCTTCGATGACGAAGAGCGGGGTGTTGCGGGGCACGGCCTGGCCGGCTTTTACGAGCACCTTGCTGAGCATTCCTTGCAGCGGGGCCCCAAACTGGCGCGGGTTGGCCTTGTCGGTTTTGGCGTTGCTGACTTTGGTGACGGCCACCGACTGGTCGCGCACGTCGAGGTTGCGGGTTTGGCCGTTGAGGCTGAAAAAGACCGTACGGAGCCCTTCATCGTTCACGGGGCCAACCGATTGCAGCCGCACGATGACCGACTTGCCCCGCGCAATCTCGATGATAGTTTCCTCGCCCGGTTGCAGGCCGTAGAAGAACACCGGCGTGGGCATCATGCTCACGTCGCCGTATTGCTGGCGGTGTGCCCAGTAGCTCTCGAACACCTTGGGATAGAGCAGGTACGACAGTAAATCGGTGAACTTGCCGCCCGGAAACTTCGCCTCGAAAGCCGTCCACTCCCGGTCGAAATCTATGGGGGCCAGGTGCTCGTTGGGGCGGTCGGTGAAGGGCGCTTCGTCCTTGAGGATGATTTTTTGGAGCACCGGCGGCCAGCCCCCTTCCGGCTGCCCGATGTCGCCCCGAAACAGCTCGCGCACCGACTCCGGGAAGCTCAACGCCTCGCCGCGTTCGAGCACATCCTGGGGCGTGAGGTTGTTGCTGACCATGAACAGGGCCATGTCGCCCACCACCTTGGAGCTGGGCGTAACCTTCACAATATCACCAAACAAGGTGTTCACCTCGCCAAAGCGCTGCTTGATGGTTTCAAACTGGTCGAGCAGGCCCAGCGACGCCGCCTGGGGCCGCAGGTTGGAGTACTGCCCGCCCGGAATCTCGTGCTGAAACACCTCGGACGTGCCCGCCAGCAGGCCCGACTCGAACGGGTAATACAGCTCGCGCACGGCCTCCCAGTAGTCGCTGAACTCGTTGAGGGACTGCTGGTTGAACTCGCGGTGCCGGGGCGAGTACCGCAGCATCTCGACCACCGAGTTGAAGTTGGGCTGCGAGGTAAGGCCCGAGAGCGCCCCCAACGCCACGTCAATTACGTTCACGCCCGCCTCCACGGCTTTGAGGTAGGTAGCGGGCTGCAAGCTGCTGGTGTCGTGGGTGTGCAGGTGGATGGGCAGCTTCACGGTGTCCCGCAGGCCAGCAATCAGCTCGCTGGCGGCGTAGGGTTTCAGCAGCCCCGCCATGTCCTTGATGCACAGGATGTGCGCCCCGGCATCTTCGAGCTGCTTGGCCAGCTTGAGGTAGTAATCTAGGGTGTATTTGCGGCGCTTGGGGTCCAGAATGTCGCCGGTGTAGCAGATGCAGGCTTCGGCCAGGCGGTCGGTTTTGTTGCGCACGAAGCCGATGCAGGCCTCCATGCCCTTGAGCCAGTTGAGCGAGTCGAAGATGCGGAAAATATCGACGCCAGTTTCGGCCGCCTGCTGCACAAACCGCTCGGTGAGGTTGTCGGGGTAGGCTTTGTAGCCCACGCCGTTGGCCCCGCGTATCAGCATCTGGAGCAAGATGTTGGGCACGGCGTCGCGCAGGCGGGCGAGGCGTTCCCAGGGGTCTTCGTGCAGGAAGCGCAAGGCCACGTCGAAGGTGGCCCCGCCCCACACTTCGAGGCTAAAGGTTTGGGGGTGCTGCCGGGCGTAGGCCCCGGCCACGCGCATCATATCGTGGGTGCGCATCCGGGTGGCGAGCAGGCTTTGGTGGGCGTCGCGCAGGGTGGTGTCGGTGTAGTGGATGAGGGGCTCGGCCCGCAGCCACTCGGCAAAGGCCTCGGGACCAAGTTCTTGCAGACGCTGCTTGGTGCCGGGTGCGGGCGGGGCCGCAGCGTCAAAATGCGGTAGGTGGGGGCGGCGGAAGGTGCGGCGCGGGTCGAGGGCGGCCCGCACTTCGGGGTGGCCGTTCACCACCACATCGCCCAAAAAGCCCAGCAGGCGCGTAGCCCGGTCGAGTTGGGGCTTGAACTTGAAGAGGCCGGGGTGGTCCTGAATGAACTCGACGGTGGCGCGGCCTTCCTGAAAGTCGTTGTCGGCCACAATGTTGCGCACAAACTGAATGTTGGTGCGCACCCCACGAATGCGAAACTCGTCCAGGGCCCGCAGCATTTTCTGGGCCGCCCCGGCCAGCGTCGGCGCGTGGGCCGACACCTTCACGAGCAGCGAGTCAAAAAACGGCGACACTACCACGCCCTGGTACACCGAGCCCTGGTCGAGCCGAATGCCGAAACCGCCCGCCGAGCGGTAGGCCACGATGGTACCGTAGTCGGGCTTGAAGCCGTTTTCGGGGTCTTCGGTGGTGATGCGGCACTGCATGGCGTAGCCCACGCGCAGCGGCACCACGTCGGGGC
>JANXUO010000257.1 GCA_025356245.1 Hymenobacter sp. | reverse complement strand
CGTCCTCGTTCAAGTCCACGGTTTCGCAGCCAAAGGAGCGGGCGTGCGCTAGCCGGGCCTTGTTCATGTCGCCCACAATCACCACGGCCGCGCCCAGCAGCTGCGCCGAAGCGGCCGCCGCCAAGCCCACCGGGCCGGCCCCGGCCACGTACACCGTGGTGCCGGGCCCCACGCCGGCCTTTACGGCCCCGTGGAATCCGGTGGGGAAAATGTCGCTCAGCATGGTCAGGTCCCGGATTTTCTCCATGGCCTGGTCCTTGTTGGGGAATTTGAGCAGGTTGAAATCGGCGTAGGGCACCATCACGTACTCGGCCTGCCCGCCGACCCAGCCGCCCATGTCCACGTAGCCGTAGGCCCCGCCGGCGCGGCCCTCGTTCACGGTCAGGCAGATGCCGGTTTTCATTTCCTTGCAGGTGCGGCAGCGGCCGCAGGCCACGTTGAACGGCACCGACACCAGGTCCCCTTTCTTCAGGAATTCCACGTCGTCGCCGGCCTCAATCACCTCGCCCGTGATTTCGTGGCCCAGCACCAGGCCGGCGGGGGCCGTGGTCCGGCCGCGCACCATGTGCTGGTCGGAGCCGCAGATGTTGGTGGAAACCACCTTCAGGATAACCCCGTGCGTGATTTTTCGACCCTTGGGGTTTTTCAGCTCGGGAAAATCAATGCTTTGCACCTCGACCTTGCCGGGTCCGAGATACACAACGCCTCTGTTACTGGCCATACTGCTAGGGGGTTAAAAGGGTGGGAAAAAGAACGTCATGCGGCGCAATGCGCCGCATGACGTATTACGGCAACCATGCGGAGTTAGCGGTGGCCTGCGAGGGCGTGCTGGCCGGCTTCGGCTACGGCGTGGTCGTTTTCGACCGAACTGCCCGACACGCCGATGGCCCCGATAACCTCGCCGGCCGCGTCCTTGAGCACCACGCCGCCGGGGAAGGTGATGAGGCCGCCGTTGCTGTGCTCGATGTTAAAAAGCGGGGCCCCGGGCTGCACGGCGCCCACCAGGTCGGCGGTGTTCATGGTGAACCAGGCGGCGGTTTTCGCCTTTTTGAAGGCGATGTCGATGGAGCCAATCCAGGCCCCGTCCATGCGGGCGAAGGCCACGAGGTTGGACCCCGCATCGACGACGCAGATGTCCATTTTGGTGTTGATTTCGGCGGCTTTTACCTTGGCGGCGGCAATGGCGGCTTCGGCCTGGGCGAGGGTGATATTCATGAGGATAAGGAAATGGGAGGCGAAGAAATTAGGCGGTGAAGGTGGCGTCGAGGTGGATGGGCACCGCGCTCAGGGCCTTGGAGATGGGGCAGCCGGCTTTGGCGCCGTTGGCCAGGTCCAGAAATTGCGCCTCGCTCAGGCCGGGCACCTTGCCGGCCAGCGTGAGGGTGATGCCCGTGATGCCAAAGCCGCCTTCCACGGCATCGAGCACCACCTTGGCGTCTACCTTCAGCTCGTCGGCCACGAAGCCGGCCTGCGCGATGGCAAAGCTCAGGGCCATGGCAAAGCAGCCGGCGTGGGCGGCGGCTATCAGCTCCTCGGGGTTGGTGCCCAGCACCCCGTCTTCGTTCTCAAAGCGGGTTTTGAAGCTGTAGGGCGTGTGGTTAAAAAACTTGTTCGACGTGTTGAGGGTGCCGGTGCCTTCGGCGCCGGTGCCGTTCCACACCGCGGTTGCTCTGCGGGAAGTTGCCATGAGAATGGGGGAATGAAAATGAGTGAATGGGAGAGGATAGGTAAGGGCGGAAGAAGGGTCTATTCCGCCCGCACCGCATTATTTTTTGCGCTCGTAGTAGCTCACGAAGCTGGCTTTGGCCAGCGTGTTCTGCCACAGGTAGTAGCCCACCACGGCGGGCGTGGCCGTGGCATCGAGGCCCAGCTTGTCGGTTTTAAGGGCGTACACCGTGAACCGGTACTCGTGCGGGCCGTGGCCTTCGGGCGGGCAGGGGCCGCCGAAGCCGGGCATGCCGAAGCTGGTGGCGCTCTGGATGGCCCCCTTGGGCGCGAGGCCGGCGGCGGGCTTGCCGGCGTTGGTCGGCAGCTCGGTGGCGGCGGCCGGAATGTCGAACATCACCCAGTGCGTCCAGCCGCTGCCGGTGGGCGCGTCGGGGTCGTACATGACGACGGCGAAGCTCTTGGTGCCGGCCGGGGCGTTGGCCCAGTTCAACTCGGGCGACTGGTTTTTGCCCGTGCAGCCGAAGCTGTTGAACTCTTCGGTCTTGGTGGCCTGGCCGCCGAGGTCGTTGCTGCGCAGGGTGAACGTTTTGGGGGCCTGGGCCAGCGCCGGAAAGTGGAGCGCCACGGCGGCCAGCAGGGAAAGCGAAAAAGTACGCATGAAAAACGGAGGGCTAAATACGCCACAAAAGTACCCGCGTCCCCCGCCGGGCCGGTAGCGGCAGGCGGTCAAAAAGTGTTGCTAAACGCTCATGTTGGCTGCTGAAACTGCTTGGGCGTGCGCCCGAAGTGCTGTTTGAACGCCTGGGTGAAGCTCGACAGGTTCTCGAAGCCCGCCGTGGCGTACACGTCGGTGGGGCGCTGCTGCCGGGCCGTGAGCAGGTAGGCCGCGTGCTGCAGCCGCTGCTGCTGGCCCCAGCGGTGGGGCGAGGTCTGAAATTCCTGCTCGAAGTGCCGCTTGAACGTCGACTCGCTCATGCTGCACAGAAACGCCAGCTCGGCCACGCTCAACTGGCTGAGGGCGTTGGCCTCCACCACCTGCCGCAGGCGCTGCCGGGGGGCGGCCGCCTCCCGCCCCGGCCGCAGCTGGTCCAGCAAGGCCGGCCCCTGCCGGGCCAGCAGGTAGAGCATAATTTCCTCGAACTTGGCGGGCAGCAGCCGCTGCTGCACGGCCGGCGGGGCCTGTTGCAGCACCAGCAGGCTCTGCACGAAGTGCGTCACGTAGGCATCGTAGGGCAGCACGGCGAAGCCGTCGGTGGCGGGGCGGGCGGCGGGGCGCAGGTCCTGCCGCTGGAGCAGGCGCTCGACCAGCGCGTCGGGAAAGAAAAACAGCAGGCTGCGGTAAGTCTGGCTGGGGGCCAGCTTCTCGCTCATCAGGCAGTTGCCGGCCCGGATGAGCAGAAACTGCCGGTTGTCAATCAGCACGGCCTGGCCGGGGGTAATCAGCTCCTTGGTGCCGTCGAGCAGGAAGCTGAACACGTGCTGCGAGAGCTGAATCCGGTTGTTGCAGCAAGGGGCCTGGATGCGGTAATCCACCACCCGCGCAGCAGGCGGGCCAGTGATAGGGCCAAAGTCGTTCGGAAGGGTTTGCAAAGAATGGGGCACGGAAAGGGCAAATGGCGCTGCAATATCCGGCTTTACGCCGGCTTGCGCAACGTGGGGCCGGTCGCGGAGCCGCTAGCTAGGCCTTGGGCACGGGAGTCTGCGCGTAGACGCTCCTTCCGTTCGATGGGTTCCTACCGGCTCGGCCAGCGGCTGACCTTTGGTTGGGGGCAGGATATTAGGGTGTCAAAGCGGGAATGCGACCAGCTTTTTCGGCGCTGGTTCCAGCTATTCCTGAGAAAGAAATAAGGCCGGGTTTCCCCGGTCGTGGAAAATAGCTGCTCGGCACCCGCTCCTGTTTCCCTGCGCTACAACACCGGGATTAACGCGTAGCCGCAACAACCTAGCCGATGCGAGACTCGTTAGCCGAATTAACGTTGTGTTTTCACCTTTCACCCCAACCCACCATGGTTTCTCTTACGCGTTGGCGGCTGCCCACCCTGGGCCTGTCCGCCCTTACCGTATTGACGCTGGCTATGTGCCAGAGCAATTCCACCAAGACGACGGAGGGCACCGCGCAGACGCCCGCCGATTCGACGGGTGCCGCTCCTGCGGTGGCGGGCTCCACCGGCAACGCCGACGCGGGCCGGGACGTGTTTCGCAACGAAACCTTCGGCACCGAGGGTTTCTGGACCAACGCCGTGCGCATGCCCCAGGGCATGAAGGCCGCCAGGCTCACGGTGCTCGACGCGCTGAAAGCCGGCGTCAGCTTCGACGTGGACGCGATGCCCGCCGACCTGAAAGCGGCCTTTGCCACCGAGCTGAAAACCGACCGTTCGCCGGCCAAAGCGCCCAAGCTCAACGACCCGGCCACGATGGAAGCGCTGGTAAAGGCCAACGCCGTCATCGGCATGGTGCCCAAGGGCGCGATGGTGGGCGTGAGCTGCGCCCTGTGCCACGCCGTGACCGACAAGTCGCTGTTTGACCTGGGCGGCAAGGGCAGCATTGGCAAGCGCATCGACGGCCCCACGCCCCACCAGCTCAACGTGGGCAAGCTGCTGGCCACCGCCGCCAACTCGCGGGCCCTGTTCACCACGCTGCAGCTGCAACAGCCCGACGGCAGCACCATTGGCCGTGCGCCCAAAGGCCTGACGGCCACCTCCACCGAAGCCGAGGTGGATGCCTACTTGAGCAACCCCAAGTACTACCCCCTCGGCACGTTTGACGACTCGCCCGACGGCAACGGCAACCCCGTGCATATTCTGCCCTTCTTCCGCCAGGACCTGGCCGCGCCCTTCGGCAGCTCCGGCCAGAACGACAAGTTGGACGACTTCAACAACACGGTCTACACCGCCCTCTTCGACCAAAGCAACCTGCTCTCGCCCGGCGGCAAGCAATTCATCCACGTGCTGGGCGGGGCCGGCGGGGACGCCATGCTGGCCGACTATGCGAAAGTCCTGGCCGCCACGGGCGTCATGGGCTTTCCCTACGTAACCACGTCCACGGCCGGCAAACCCGGCGACGCCCCTACGCCCACCGGCAAGCGCGTTGACGAGCAGAAGCTGCGCAATTTGAACGCCTATGTTTCTCGCTTGGCAGCTCCCAAAGGCGTGGTCACGGATGCCGCCCTCGTGGGCCAGGGCCGGGCCTTGTTTGCCTCGAACAACTGCACGAATTGCCACAACACCGACCAGGGCAAGCCGGTGATGACCAAACTGATTCCGATGAATCAGATTTACCCCGACTACAAGCCCAAGGTCCTGGCCCAGCGCCAGGCCCCGCTGAGCCCCATTCAGAACGCCCCGGGC
>JANXUO010000247.1 GCA_025356245.1 Hymenobacter sp. | reverse complement strand
TGAACATGCTCAGCGAGTCGGCCCCGCGCACGTAGCTTTCGATGTTGACGCGGTTGCCGCCGTCGGCGTGGGTGAGGGCGTAGAGGGCGCGGCGCAGGCCCGGCACGCTGCCGCCGCCGCCGCCTTCGGCAATGCGCAGCTTGGTTTCGGTTTCAATCAGCTCCTTGGCCATGTAGCGGCCCTGCTGCTCGAGGCCGTAGATGCCGTAGCGGTTGCGGGCCTTCACCAAATCCTGGCGCGACTGCTCAAATACGCCCTGCAAATACTGGAAGCGGCTGCTGTAGAGAGCCAGCACTTTGCGGCGGTTTTCGAGGGTAAGCTGCTGGTTCACCGAGTCGATGACGTGTACCATGTCGTTGGCGACGCGGGCGGCCAGCTCTTTGTCCTCGTCCTTGAAAGTCAGCTCGATGGCATCGCGCTCGTTGTGTACGATGTCGAGGTTGCCGGTAAACTCGGCCAGCACGGCGTTGTCGGCCACGTCGCCGTTTTTTTTAATTTTGTAGTGGCGGTACAGGTCATACTTGCGGATGAAGTAGAGCGCCACGGGCTGCGACCCGCCGATGGTGATGACGCGGTCGAGGTCTTCGGCCCGGCCGCTTACTTCGAGCTTGGCCCCTTCGAGCAGGCGGTCGGGGTCGGCCGTCTGGGGGTTGGTGGGGATGAAAATGGCGGTAGATTTATAAACATTGGGCATGAGCAGCGCCACCACCGTGCTAACTACAGCCGCCGCAACCACAGCAAGCAACAACAGATACTTCCAACGATTAATTACGGGACCAAGGCCCACAAGCGAAAAGGAATGTTCGGGCATACCAGGGGAAAGACGTTGGCCTGCTGGTTAAAAGCAGTCGTAATAGATAAACAACCGACAAAGATAGCCGAAAACTCCATCGGCAGGTGCCATTTGCAGGTTGCTGACGCAGTGAGTAATTTTGTGGTCAGCCTAAAAACCGGGCAGCTACAGCGTAAAAATTTGAGCACCTCGAGTAGCACCAAACGATTTTTCGGCAACATCAGCTTTGTGGTCGTTCTTAATCTGCTGGTAAAACCGGGCTGGGTCGTAGTAGAGGGTTTGGTTCAGGACCGGCTGGGCCACGCGGTATTTGGTACCGTTACGGCCCTCACCTCGCTGACAATGATTTTGGCCGTGCTCTCGGACCTTGGCCTTACCCACTTCAGCGTGCAGCGGTTGGCCGCCGAGCCGGGGTTTGTGGCTGAGAGCTTCCCGGTGCTGCTGCCGCTGCGCGGCGGGTTGAATATAGTAGCGCTGGGGATGATGCTGCTGGTGGGGCTCGGCCTGGGCTACCACGGCGAGCAGCTAGTGGTGTTGGGCGCGGTAGGAATAAGTTTGCTACTCACCCAATTTACCCAATTTATACGCGGCACACTCCAGGCTAGTCAGCGTTTCAATACCGATGCCGTGCTTTCGGTGCTGGAAAAAGTACTGTTGCTGCTCTTTGTGCTGGTTTGCTTGCCGGGTGGTCTGACGCTCACTCGTTATTTAGGTGTTCGGCTTATGGCCGCTGGTTTTACCACCGCGCTGCTGTACGGGCTGATGGTGTATTTATTTGGAAGAGTCCGTTACGATTTTAATTTCTCAAAGGCGCGAAATTTGTTGCGCCAAAGTATGCCGTTTGCACTCATTACGCTGCTCTACGGTATCAACGAGCGGATTGACATGGTGATGCTCGAACGCCTTGCCTCACCCGCCGAAGCTGGCTATTACGCCGCAGCTTACCGGTGGGTGGATGCTTCTATGATGTACGTTTGGACGGTGCTCCCGCTTTTTTTTGCTAAGTTTGCTTCGTTGCAACACAACCGCGCCGAACAGCAGTCGCTGCTCTGGTTTGGGCAGCGGGTGGTAGCGGTGCCGATGATTTTAGTGGTGGGGTTTGTGTGGTTTAACGGAGACAAGCTGTTTTGGAACCTCGTTCACAGCCGCCCTGCTGAAGTAGCGCGCATGGTTTTTTGTGTGAAGGTGCTTTTTGTCAATGTGCTGGTTCATTCTTTTTTTGCGATTTACGCTTCGTTGCTGAACAGCGCCGGCCATGTGCGCTTGGTAAGCCGACTAGTGATGGCGAGTATTGTGCTCAATGTCGTGCTCAATGTTCTGACCCTATCCAGCTTTGGGGCTGTGGGGGCGGCCTGGAATACACTGGCCAGTGCCGTACTGGTTTCGGTGGGTTACGTAGTACTTATGCCCCGCACAGAAGTAACAGTTCCGTGGCTATTGCTTGGGCGCTTATTGGGCATAACAGTCGTATTGTGCACGGTCTGGTATCAATTAAGGGAGCACGCTAATTTTTCTTGGCTGATAGAAACCGCTGTGATGGTGCCAATATTTGCAGTGCTGTTGCTTATGTTCGGTTTGGTGCGTTTATCGGAGCTTCGGCGGTTCAGCGGTTAAATTTTTCAAATAAATAAAAATTAAGTAAAATAAAATGCTAACAAGTCTGATTTAATAACTTTAAAATGATTGACCTAGAGGCGGAATTAACCCGAATTGAAAAATTAGCACAAGCCAGCCGGTTCCAGCGCTTGTTGCACGCGCCGGCCAGGTATCTTTTTGCATTGGGCTTTCGGAAGCTGGTGTATGCGCGCAGCCACCGCGCGCACCCGGCGCAGACGACTACATTTTTTGGCGCTCCAATGCAGGTAACATTGCCGGCAGGCACCGATTTATATTTGCTTGGGGCCAAAACGCACGAGTCGGAAACACGGCTGGCGCGGGTAATGCTCCGGTACCTGAAGCCAGACGACTGCTTTGTGGACATAGGCGGGCACTTTGGTTATTTTTCGCTTTTTGCAGCGCAGCTGGTAGGCCCCAAAGGCCGGGTAATTGCCTTTGAAGCCTCACGCAACACCTTTGCCGTGCTTGTTGACAACGTGCGTTCTCATGGTAATATCACGGCTTACAATCAGGCAATTTCCGACCAAGCCGAGGTAATCTCTTTTTTCGAGTTTCCGGCGCTCTACAATGAATTTAATTCAATGAACGTGGACCAGTTTCGTCAGGAAAAATGGTTTATGGAATATCCGCCGGTCAAAACCGAGGTGGCGGCAGTAACATTGGATGACGCACTAGAAAGTGCCGGCGTCATTCCTTCTTTTATTAAAATAGATGTAGAAGGGGCCGAGCTGAAAGTTATCCGCGGTAGCATCCGTACCCTGACGGCCCACCGCCCGCTGCTGGTGATGGAATACTTGGCTCCGAATCGCCACAACCGTGCGCACCAAGAGGCTGCGACTTTGCTTGGTACGTGGGGCTACACCAGCTACGCACCCAACGCGGATGGCAGCCTGGAGCAATGCAGCGACCTGGATGCCTATTTGGTTAGCAGCGGCGAAGACTCAGCAAATTTTATGTTCGCAAAGCAGTAGGCGGCCGCGCTGTTTTTATCATGCACGTTGCCGTCAACACCCGTTTTTTGCTCCCCGGCAACCAGTTTGAGGGCGTGGGCCGCTTCACCGAGCAGACGCTGCGCCACCTCGTGCGCCTGCACCCGGCGGTGACGTTCCACTTCCTTTTCGACCGGGCCTACGACCCGCGCCACCTCTACGGCCCCAACGTGGTGCCGCACGTGCTGCACCCGCCGGCGCGGCACCCGTTTTTGTTCGTGGCCTGGTTTGAGGGGGCCGTGGCGCTGTGGCTGGCGCGGCACCGCCCGGCGGCGTTGCTCAGCACCGACGGTTTCACGACGCTCGCCACCACGGTGCCCCGCGTCACGGTGTTTCACGACCTGGCCTTCGAGTACCGACCAAAGGACGTGAGCTGGATGGAGCTTCGTTATTACAAGTGGTTTATGCCCCGGTTTGCCCGGGCTTCGGCCCAGCTCGTCACGGTTTCGGAACATGTGCGACAGGACGTGGCCCGCAGCTACGGCCTCGACCCGGCCCGCATTCGGGTGGCGTACAACGCGCCCGCTGCCCAGTTTGCCCCGCGCGATGCCGCTGCCCAGGCGGCCACTCGCGCCAGATTTAGCCAGGGAAAACGGTACTTTCTGTTTGTGGGCGCTTTGCAGCCGCGCAAAAACCTGGGCACGCTGCTGCAAGCCTTCGACCGGTTCAAAACCGCTGCCGGCCCCGCCGCCGCCGAGGCCCAGCTCCTCATTGTGGGCCGCAAGGCCTGGAAAGCCGGCCCCATTCAGGCCGCCTACCAGCAAATGCACCACGCCGACGCGGTGCATTTCACCGGCCGCGTCGGCGACGACGACCTGGTGGGGCTGTACGCCGCCGCCCACGCGGCCGTGTACGTGCCTTACATGGAGGGTTTTGGGATTCCCATCGTTGAGGCCCAGGCCTGCGGCTGCCCGGTGCTCACGTCCAACGTCACGTCGATGCCCGAAGTAGCCGGCCCCGCCGCCGTCCTCGCCGACCCCACCGACGCCGGCAGCATCGCTGCCGGGCTGGCCCGGCTTTGGGCCGACGAAACCTTGCGGGCCGGGCTGGTGCAGCTCGGCTTTGAAAACCTGAAGCGGTTTTCGTGGGAGGCCAGCGCCCGGGTGCTGTGGGCCGCCATCGAGGAGGCCGTGGCCCAGGGCGCGGCTTGCTTCGAAAACGCCAGGGCGCCATTGGAATAGTTTCCAAGTTGGGGATACCCGTTGCCACGTACACCACCGCCCCAACCACTTCCGCGTTAATTTTGCCGCATGGCCCGCATTCAACCCTACAACTTTGTGCATACGTTGCTGCCGCAGCTGGCCTGGCGGCGGCCGGCCGCCGTGCGCCGCGAGCTGGCCGACCCGTTTCTGGCCCGCGAGCTGCTGCATTATATGTGGGAGAAGGCCGGCGAAGAGCTCAACCCCAACGAGCGGGTGGCCAGCAAGGGCCTGCGCCTGACGTGGCACGCCGTGGCGGGCCGGGCCACGGCCCTGTTTCATCTGCCGGCTCCGCAGGCGCTTACCGAAGCGTATTTTGTGGCCCTGGTGTACGAAGAGGAAGACGACGATAACCTGCCCGCCACCGAAGACGACGAGCTGCGCCCCCGCTACTTCCTGCTCGAAAGCACCATGGGCCTGCTTCGCGCCACCGACCCCAGCCCCGCGCCCGACGCCGGGCAGCCCACCATTCTCAGCGAGCGGCGCGGCGAGCACCACCGCAGCTTCGGCCCCGGCCCGGCGGGTGGCCGCACCAGCAGCGGCCTCGAGTTTTTGCAGGCCGTAGCCAACATCCTGGGCCCCATGCCCGGTGCTGGCCTGCCGCTGATGCGCATCGTGCGGTAGCACCGTTGTACAATGAGTGGATGAGCGAATGAGTGGATGAGTGAATTATTAGTGGGCAGTGCGTCCGCAAACGTCACCCCATTAACCATTCACTCACTCGCTCATTCGCTCACTCACTCATTGTACAACAGCGTTTCGCGGTACACCTTTTTCTCCTCATGCTCCCCCGCCTCGAAGCAGCCTTGCTCACCCGCCCGCCCCGCCTGCTGCACCGCCTGCTGCCGGGGGCCGAGTGGGCCGGGCCGGGGGCCGACGCTGCCGGCCGGCCCGCCGTGTACCTTACGTTCGACGACGGCCCCATTCCCGAGCAAACGCCCTGGGTGTTGGCGCAGTTAGCGCAGTACCAGGCTCCGGCCACGTTTTTTTGCGTGGGCGAAAACCTGCTGCGCTACCCCGACATTGCCCGCGCTGCCCTGGCCGCCGGCCACTGCCTGGCCAACCACACCCAGCAGCACCGCAGCGCCTGGGCGCAGCCCGCCGCCGCTTACCTGGCCGCCGTGGCCGACTGCCAGCAAATGCTGGACAGATTAATTTCGGAGCGTGAGGTCGTCCCGTCAGGTAGCGCAGCACCGCCACGAGCACCCGCCAGCGCCGCCCCAAAGCCCCTTTTTCGGCCCCCGTACGGCCGCCTCACCCGCAAGCTGCTGGAAGAGTTGCTACCCCAATACCGCGTGATTTTGTGGTCGTTGCTGACCCGCGATTACGACCCCGCCCTCACGCCCGAAGCCTGCCTGCGCTACGCCCTGGCCGCCGTGCAGCCGGGCGATGTCATCGTGTTTCACGACAGCCAGAAGGCGGCCCCCCGGCTGCGGTTTGTGCTGCCGCGCCTGCTGGAGGCGCTGGCCCGCCAGGGCTATTGTTTTGCTGCCTTATGATGGTGAATTTTTTGCTGGCCTACTGCGGCTTGTGGCTGCTGGGGCTGCTGTTTTCGGTCGTGCGTTTTGCCTGGGTGCGCCCGCCCGCCGGCCAGCCGGCGCCCACCGAGGTGCAGGATTTTCCGCGCGTGAGCATTCTGGTGGCCGCCCGCAACGAGGCCGTTGCGCTGCCACGCTGCCTGGCGGCGCTGCGGGCGCTGCACTACCCGCTGGCCCGGCTCGAAATTCTGGTTGGCGACGATGGCAGCACCGATGGCACCGCCGCCGTAGCTGTGGCCGCCCTGCGCGGCTACGCGGGCGCGGCGCGGGTGCTGCCCATTGTGGGCACGCGCGGTGCGGCGCGGGGCAAGGCCAACGTGCTGGCCCAACTGGCCGAAGCGGCCAAGGGTGAGGTATTCTTCATCACCGATGCCGACATTGCCGTGCCGCCTACCTGGCTGGGGGCGCTGCTGGCGGCAGCCGGGCCGGGCGTGGGCATCGTGACGGGCATCACGGCCGTGCGCGGCCCCCGCTTGTTCGACGCCCTACAGGGCATGGACTGGCTCCTGTCGCTGGCCCTGGTGCAGGTGGTGAGCGACTTGGGCCGCCCCGTAACGGCCATGGGCAACAACATGCTCGTCACGCGCGCCGCTTACGAGGCTACTGGTGGCTACGCGGCCCTGCCCTTTTCCGTGACCGAGGACTACGCGCTGTTTCGGGCGGTGCTGGCGCGGGGCTACGGGTTCGGGCACGTATTTTCGGCCCCGGCCCGGGCCGATTCGCTGCCCATGCCCAGCTGGGGCGCCCTGCTCACCCAACGGCGGCGCTGGCTGCGCGGGGTGCAGGCCCTGCCGTTGCGCCTGCGCCTGGAACTGGCCGCGTACAGCACCATCTGGCCTGCGCTGGCTGCCCTGGCCGTAGTGGCAGGGCCGGGCGTGGCCCTGGGCATTTGGGGCTGGAAAATTGCCGTCCAGGGGTTGCTCACGGGCCTGGCTTTCCGCCGGGCGGGCCTGCGAATGCCCTGGGGCCTGCTGCCGCTGTTCGAGCTTTACACGCTGGCCATTACTGCGTTTTTGACCTGGGCGCAAATACGCGGCGGCAAAGTGGTGTGGAAGGGGAGGAGCTATTGAAATGGTGAATGTTGAGGGTTGAATGTTGAATTTTTGACTTTTGGTGTTGGGTTTTGGTTTTCAAGGAATGTAAACCGAACACCCAATACCGAACACCGAACACCCAATACCGAACACCAAAATCCGAATACCGAAACCCGCCATTCAAAACTCAACATTTCAAAGCCAATGATTGACTCGCACGCGCACCTTTACTCCGAACAGTTCAAACCCGACCGGATGATGGTCCTTGACCGGGCTTTGGAGGCGGGCGTTCGCACCATTGTGCTGCCCAACATCGACCACAGCAGCATCGACGGGATGCTGGCGCTGGAGGCCGATGCGCCCACTAGCTGCTTGGCCTGCATGGGCTTGCACCCGTGCTCGGTGGGCAAGCAGTGGGAGCGGCAGCTCTACGAAGTGGAAGAATGGCTGGGCCGCCGGCCCTTTGCGGCCATCGGCGAGGCGGGCCTCGATTTGTACTGGGACAAAACCCTGCTGGCCGAGCAGCAGGCCGCCCTGCGGGTGCAGCTGGCCCTGGCCAAAAAGCACGGCCTGCCCATCATCTTACACACGCGCGAAGCGTTTGCCGAAACGACCGCCCTGGTACGCGAAGCCCAGGATGGCACCCTGCGCGGCGTTTTTCACTGCTTTTCGGGCACCCTGGCCGAAGCGGAGGAGGCCGTTGCCCTGGGCTTCCGGCTGGGCATCGGCGGGGTGGCCACTTTTAAAAACGGCGGCCTCGACGCCGTGCTGCCGCACATCGGCCTCGAACACTTGCTGCTCGAAACCGACGCGCCGTACCTGGCCCCGGTGCCGCACCGCGGCAAGCGCAACGAGCCCGCCTACCTGCCCCTGGTGCTGCGCCGCGTGGCCAGCCTACTGGGCCGCCCCGAAGCCGAGGTAGCGGCTGCCACCACGGCCACAACTCGGGCACTGTTTGAATGTTAAGCCTTAAGTGTTGAATGATTTGTGTTCTGGGGTTTGCCCATTCAATATTTAACATTCAAAACTCAACATTTATTTAAGCTTTTGCTCCAGCTGACCCAACAGCCGGTCTATTTGTTCGGCTTGGGTGTTTACGCGGTCGAGGCCGGCGCGGGCTTCCTCGATGCGGTTGCGCTCGTATTCGGCTACCAGGGTACGGCCGGTTTCCAGCATTTGCTGGAGCAGGCGCTCGATGTCGCGCACCTCGGGGTGGGTGCCGTACTTGGGCTTGATGATTTGGTCGAGCCACTGGCCCAGCGGGTTGGCGGCGCGCGAAAGCAGGTCGGCTTCGGCCGTGCGCACGCCGTACACAACCTAGCGGAGCCGCGACTTGAACAGCACCTGCTTTATCCTGGCCTGTTGAAAGTCCAGGTTGGTCAGTTCCATAGTACGGGGGGACAGGGCGGGTAGGAAAGAAGCAATCGAAAGGTAGCCCTCAAAAGGCAAAGAAACGATGAAGCCAACAACTCATTCGGGGCCGCCTTGCGGGGCAGCGCGCGGCACGGCGGCCGGCCCGCCGCTTCAGCGTGCGGCCAGCGCCTGCCGCAGCTGCACCAGCTCGGTTACTTCGTAGGCATAGGCGGTGATGCCGGCCGGCTGGCCGTTTTCGTCGAAGCGCTGGTAAGCGAAGTTGAAGTATCCTTCGCGGGCCTGGCCCTGGGCGTCGACCAACTCTATGCGCAACTCGCTGCCGCTGGCGGGCTCGCCGCTTTGGTACACCTGGTCGAGCAGGGCGGTGATGCCCTGGCCCACCACTTCGGGAAACACCTCGGCCACGGTGCGGCCCACCACGGGGGCTTGGCCCGGCACGAGCTGCATGAATTGCGCGTTGGCAAACTCGTAGCGGTGCTCGGGGCCGCGCACGATGGAAATCATGGCCGGGGCCCGCATGAAGAGGTCGAGCAGGGTTTGGCGCTGCTGCTGGGCCAGCTGCAAGTTGCCATACGCCTGGTCGGAGAGGGCGGCCTGCTGCTCGATGCTGTGCTGGAGCTCGTCCACCATCTTGCGCTGGTTGTCGATGTCCACGTTGCAGCCCACCCACATCAGCACGTCGCCCTGGGCGTTGAGACGGGGCACGCCCTGGGCCAGGTGCCAGCGGTACTGGCCGTCGTGCCGGCGGATGCGGTACTCGGCCTGGTAGGGCTGGTTGTGGCGGCGGGCCGCCTCCCAAAGGGCCACGGTGCGCGGCAGGTCGTCGGGGTGCAGGTCGGCAGCCCAGCCGGCGCCCACGGTGTCGGCCAGCGAGCGGCCGGTGTACGTGAGCCAGCGGGCATTAAACGAGTCGGCCAGGCCGTCGATGCCTGTCGTCCACACCATCACCGGTACGATTTCGAGGATGAAGCGAGTGCGCTCGTTGGCCTCGTCGAGGGCGCGTTGGGTAGCCTCGCCGCGGCGGGCGACCAGGGTGGCGGCGGTCACGTCCTGCGACTGCTGCAGGATGAATTGCAATTCGCCTTGGTCGTCGAGCAGCGGATAGTGCGTTATTTGCCAGTAGCGTTCCTCGGTGCCGCCGCCTAGGGCGGCGGGGCGCTCGAGGTCGTAGCGCAGCAGGGGCATGGTGTGGGGCTGCCGGGTGCGGCGCACTTCCTCGTGCGAGGCGTCAAGGTCGTGCTGGCTCTGCGGGTTGGCGGGTGGGTAGGCGGCGAAGATGTTGCGGCCCACGGCCTGCGCCCGCGGTAGCAGCGACACCTGCACGTGGGCGTCGGAGTTGTCGAGGATGGTGCCGTCGGGGGCGAGCAGCAGGTAGTTGTCGGGCAGCTGGTGGAAAAGGGTCCGGTAGTCGAGGGAAGTGGCCATGAGCGCGGCTAAAGATAGAATAATGGGATAACCGCGCCTCTACGGTAGCGCTGAGCGGCGGGTTGCGGCGGGGCGGTTTTCGGCCGGCCTTTCCAAAGCCCCATCCGTTGCCACGGCACCCCATCCGCCCCATCCGACGCTTCGGCAACTTCGGTTTGCGCCTGCCTGCCCCGGCCCGCCACCTTTGAGGCACTCAACCGCCCCAACGCCCCGGCCCCATGAAACGCCTGCTCCTTCCGCTGCTTGCCGCCCTGCTGCTGCCCGCCCCGGCCCCGGCCCAAACGGCCCAAACCTACCCATCCACCACCGCCCCAACCCGCCTCAGCGGCACCGTGCGCGACGCCGCTGGCCAGCCCCTGCCGGGCGCGAACGTGTTTGTGAAGGGCACCTTCGACGGCGCTACCACTGACTCGCTGGGCCGCTTCGGCTTTGGTACCCGCGCCACGGGCACCCGGCCGCTGGTGCTGAGCCTGCTGGGCTACCAGCCCCAGGAAGTGCCCGTGGCGCTGGGCCGGGGCGCGGTGGCGGCCCTCGTAGTAAAGCTCAAGGAAAACCGCGCCCAGCTCGGCGATGTGGTGGTGACGGCCGGGGCCTTCGAGGC
>JANXUO010000238.1 GCA_025356245.1 Hymenobacter sp. | reverse complement strand
ATTTTTGAACGAGTTGCGTTGAACGACCCGACGATTTCGACTTTGAGTACGGGCCAGCGGCCCGACTGTAGTCGGCACAGGCTGGGAGGCCCGCGCCAACCGCGCGACAGCATTTACTTAATTTCATTCCTCCGCGGGCTGCAAGCCCAGGCTACATTTGACTGATATGCTTGATGTTCTCGTGATTGGAGCCGGCCCCGTGGGGCTGGCCTGCGCCCTCGAATGCCAGCGCCGTGGCCTGGCCACGGCCATCGTGGAAAAAGGCGCATTGGTAAACTCCATCCTCGGCTACCCCACCAACATGGAGTTTTTCTCGACGCCCGAGTTGCTCGAAATCGGCGGCTACCCCTTCCCTACCGCCCACTATAAGCCCCTGCGCGAAGATGCCCTCGACTACTACCAGCGCGTAGCCACCAGCGAGAAACTGACGTTTTACCTGCAACGCAAAGCACTCAGTCTAAGCGGTGAGCAGGGCAACTTCACCCTCGAAACCGACCTAGGCCCCCTGCCAGCCCGCCACGTCGTAGTAGCCACCGGCTTCTACGACGTGCCCGTGCGCCTGGCCGTGCCCGGCGACGATTTGCCCCACGTAAGTCATTACTATAAAGAGCCCTATCAGCACGCCACCCAGCCCGTGGTGGTTATTGGCGCCAAAAACTCGGCTGCCAAGGCCGCCCTGCAGCTCGTCCGCGCCGGGGCTAGGGTCACGCTGCTCGTGCGCGGCCCCGAAATCAGCCCAAGCGTGAAGTATTGGATACGCCCCGACTTGCTCAACCGCATTGCCGAGGGCCGCATCACGGCCCACTTCAACGCCACCGTCACCGAAATTACGCCCACGGCCGTGCATTTCCGCACCCCCGAGGGCGGCCCAGCCGCGGCCCCGGCCGCCTTCGTGTACGCCCTCATTGGCTACCTGCCCGACGAGGCCCTGCTCGCCCGCCTCGGCATTGCCCCCGACCCGGCCGATGAAGCCCGCGCTCCACTTTTTGACCCCGCCACCCACCAAACCAGCCGCCCCGGCGTGTTTGTGGCCGGCACCGTGTGCGGCGGTCGGGCCACCAGCCGCTGGTTCATCGAAAACGGACGGCACCATGCGCAGCTTATTGCGGCGGCCATTGCCGCACAGCAGGCCCGCTGAACTACGTTGTGCACCCACCCAATAAACAGTTGACATCTAGTGCATCAACCCCTGTTTACGGTAGGCCGAAGTAATGGTGTAGCTGATGTTGTTGCCGATTTGGGCGAATATTACTTTCAATGCTCCGTCGGTAAGCTCGGTGATGACCTCAGTTGGCGTACTGAATGTCGTTCACCACGGTTTGGCTATTGCTGGTGCGCGTCCAGCGTAGCTCCAGTCGGTCGCTATTCAACACCACCGGGTCGTAAGGGATGGCAGTGCTGCCCGCGCCGATGGTGAGCTGGATTTGGTGCTGTTGAAGTTCCAAGGGGCAGTATTTATTACGACGTTGGGGGTGCTGCCGGCACAGGCCAAGGGCCCTTCGTAACGGATTTGCACCCCGTTGGTACCAAAAGTATAACGGTCGTCGCGGGCGCAAGCGGCGGGGTCCTGACGGTCGGTGGGGGCGGCGCTGCCCATAGTGCGGGTGTAGCTCGTGATGTGCCACTGCACATTGTTAGTCAGCAGCGACGTTTTGCTGGGCGCGCTGGGGGCCGTTTCGGGGTCTTTGGCGCAGCCGGCGATTAGCAGCACCCCGGCGGTCAAGGCCAGCAAAACACGAGTAAACTGAGTACGATTAAATGTCATAGCGTTGCAAATGAGAATGCTCCAGCGTTAGAGCTAAGCAAAATTAATGCAATAACACATTTTTTTGCGCATTCATATTCAACTGCTTGTTACGCCAAGGTATAAATCGAACAAAAAAAGAGGCTTCCTGCTGGGAAGCCTCTTTCTCCATCACCATTCTACGTGTTTAAAAAGCCGTGTAGGTAGTGGTAAGTGCGGCCACTATGGTGTATGTGCTAACAACCTGTGTGGTTGTAGTACGCACCTGCAATGACGAAGTAGTGAGCTGTAGTACCTCTGCTGTTACGGTTTGACCCGTAGCACCGGCCGGAAGTGACGGGTCAACTACGGTTAGCTCCGTTTCGGCAGCGTTGAACGACCATGTGCCCGGCTTGGTCTGCGGGTCAGTTGTTGAGCACCGAGTGACCCCCTCGTCCAGAAGCCTACCGTGTACACACAATTCCTCGTGCCAGTTTCCAGCCGTCATATAGTCGTTGAAAGTATTGCCACCCATGCGTGAGTGTAATGACCCCTGGGGGTCGTTGGCTGGCCAGCCCGCTCCAGCCCCCGAGTCGGGCGATGCA